>JACPWC010000004.1 GCA_016197225.1 Chloroflexota bacterium | reverse complement strand
CTTGGTGTGGCAGGCGACACAATCCGTCAGGCCGGTGTGGTTGAAGGTGGCCGGTTTCCAGGCCGTCGTCGCGTGACACGTGGAGCACTGGCCTTCAAAGTGATTGGCCGGTTTGTTCTTGGTGTGGCAGGCGACACAGTCCGTCAGGCCGGTGTGGTTGAAGGTGGCCGGTTTCCAGGCCGTCGTCGCGTGACACGTGGAGCACTGGCCTTCAAAGTGATTGGCCGGTTTGTTCTTGGTGTGGCAGGCCACACAGTCCGTCAGGCCGGTGTGATCGAAGAGCGCCGGTTTCCAGGCGGTGGTGCTGTGACACGTCGAGCACTGGCCTTCAAAGTGGTTGGCCGGTTTGTTCTTGGTGTGGCAGGCCACACAATCCGTGAAGCCGGTATGGTTGAAGGTGGCTGGTTTCCAGGCAGAGGTGGTATGGCAGGTGTCGCACGCGCCCGGAAAGTGATTGACGGGTTTGACTTGCGCATGGCACGTCTCGCATTGGCTGGGTGTGCCACGATAAACATTGTTGACGTGGCAACTCGCGCAGGCAATTACCGCATGCTGGCCGGTGAGCGGGAAGAGCGCATGAGAGCCAGGTCTGGCATTGGGCGGGAAGGGCACGCCGTGTGGCGGGATCACGACCAGCGAGCCGTCACTGCTGGCTGTGGTCGCTCCTTTGCTCTCATTGTTTGTGGCCGGCGAAATATTGATGGCGGCGACGCTGGAAGCTTTGTCGGCAGACTTGCCGCTGGTGATCTCCAGCAACACAGCCGCTTTGACGCTGGCTCTGGTGTAAATATCAGGTTGGGTCACCGGCACCACCCTCAACTGGCCGAGCACGGCCTGGATGTTAGCCGCCAGCCGGGCCAGGCGGGCGTATAGCGGCCCGGCCTGTTCAGCCGGGACGGCGTCCACGGCCACCACCGCCGCGTTCACAGCCTCGTCAAGATATTGCAGAGCCAACAACTCATGCTCGCTTCCGATCCGCGCCCCCAGGTCCATCAGCCGAAGCTCGGCCAGATCGATCAGCTGACTCGCCAGCTCAAACTTGTCGAAGACGAGTGAAAATCGCACCTCCTCGGCCCAGCGCTGAATCGGAAACAGCGGGTCGCCCGCGTAGAACGGCGCAAAGATGGCCATGGCCGAAAGCGCGCTACCCGCAATTAGCGTCAGGGCGATCAATATAGTGAGTAAAAACGTTAATCGTTGGCGTAAGATCATGAGTTGCTCCTCTCCTTGCTCAAGCCTGGGGGCAGGCTACACATTCTTATCCTCAATCAATTCAAACAAGTCATCACCTTCGACTGTTGAAACCTGTTGTTTCTCGTAAACCTCAACCACGCTGATTTCGGCCAGCATCGTGATCACCCTCAAGTTCCCCAGGCCGGGCGCTCTTTGGCTCAATTCAAACAGCCGGCCTACCGTCAACGGCCCGCCTTCAAACAACACTACAGTGCCGGGCCGCCAGTCCGTGAGCCATTGCAAAACATCCGCCTCGCCCCGGTAAATGATGCGTAAGACCTCAAGGTCGGCTTGTTCGGATGACAACAGCCGCCTTAGCCCTTCGTCGAACAAGTTGCCCTGGCCAACAATGAGTAAACGTTGCATGGCTATTCCTTAATAAGGCGACAGGGTTGACAGGGCCGCTCCAGCCGGCGGTTTCGCCCTCGCCCCTTCCCAGAATTTTTTGATCGCCCGATTCATTGCCGGGCCACCCGCCTCCAGGTGGGAACGGATCGGGCGAATGTCCACCTGCCGCTCGATAAGATCGCGCAGTGGGTCGGCCAGAGTTTGTTCGCCGACGACGAGCGCGCCCACCAGTCGTTCACCGCTCAGCGCCAGGCGGATCGTGTTCGGGCCAGACTGCGACCAGGCGCTGGCGTAGGCGCGCGGCTGGGTCGCCCAGATTTCTGAGGCGCCGCGTGATAGATGCTGAAAAATTTCCGGCTCGGCCTCATCGCGCGTTCCGCCAAGCTGGCCGATGGCGGTGATATGAAGGCCGAAGAGCAGGCAGGCGTTGAAGGGCGTGCCTTTCAGGTAGGGCAGGCGTTTGCCCGTCATGTTGGCTCCGGCAATGCGCCCGGCGGCGATGGCCGTCGGCCAAAGCACGTCCAGGGTGTGCTTCTGTGTCCAGCGATCCCAGATTTGGGCGCAGTCGCCGGCGGCATAAATGTTTGGCTCGCTGGTTTCAAGGTATTCATTGACCAGGATGGCGCGATCGGTCTTGATGGGCGTGCCACGAATGAGATCGAGTTGCGGCTTGACGCCGATCCCGGCTCCGACCAGGTCGCACTTGAAAATAGAGCCGTTGGTCAGTTTTACGCCCGCCACCCGCCCGCGCTTGTCGCCCAGCACTTCGGCGATCTCGGTGTTGTAGTGAATCTTGACGCCGTGCTCGATCATGCGCGCTTCGAGCATTTTGGACTCGACGTCGTTGAACACAGTTGACCACAGGGTAGACTTGCGAACAAAGTAATGGGTGTCGAGGCGGTGATGGGCCAGCCCTTCGGCCATTTCCAGGGCGGTGATGCCGCCGCCGATGACGACGGCCCGTTTGGCCGCTTTGGCTTTGTTGATTAGCTCGCGAGTGCCGTCGAGCGTGTCGAGAAAGACGACGCCATCCAGTTCTGAGCCGGGGTAGGGGAGCGGAACGGCGCGCGCGCCGGTGGCGATGAGAAGCTTGTCGTAAGGCAGGCGTCTGCCGTCGGCCAGCGCCACTTGGCGCAAGGCGGCTTCCACTTTAGTGACGCTTCCGTACACGACTTTGATCTGTTGCCGGGTGTACCACTCCGGTCGCCGGGCAATCACTTGCTTTTCGGGAATCTCGTTGATGATCACATAAGCCAGGCCGGGCCGCGAGTACATCGGATACGGCTCGGCGCTGATGAGAGTGATCCGGCCCTGCCGGTCGTGGGCGCGAATTTCTTCGGCGGCGGTGACCCCGGTGGCTCCGTTGCCAATGATGAGATAGCGCGTCATCGGGTCAACTCGCTTTCGGCCATGATCATGGCAGCCAGTTGCGGTTCGTTTTGCGTGTTCCAGCGCAGGGTGCCGCGCGGGCAGGCGTCAATGCACTGGCCGCACTGCACGCAGTTGGGGTCGTCCACCATCTGGCCGATGCGGGCGTAATCGCGCACCATGATGCCCACCGGGCAGTTGTAGCCGCACACGCCGCACTGCACACATCGCATGGGATCGGAGATCACTCGCCGGTCGCCTTCAAACGTTGCCGGGGCCGGGGTCAGTCCAAAGAGATTTTTAAAGAAGCTCATTGTTAGTTGCTCCCTTCCTGTTTCTGGCCGGTTGCGTGGCAGGCGGCGCAGTCGTCAAGTTCGTGGTTGCCCAGGTCCACGTTCTGGTGCTCATCCTGAGTCTTGGCCGGGTCGTGCTCGTGGCAACCGTAACAGGTGTAAGTGGTATAGGTGTTGGTGTGGCAGGTGGCGCAGGCGATCTCGCCCTGGCCGCCGTGATCGAGCGGGAAGATGTGTTGGACAAGCTGGGCCGGCGCCCAGGCCGTCGTCGTGTGACACGAGTCGCACTTGAGGCCGAAGACTCCGGCATGCACTTCCGGTTCGCGGTGGCAGGCCGAACATTCTTTGGGCGTGCCTTTGAATTGCTGATTGACGTGGCAGGCGGCGCAGTCCAGAGTGGCGTGCCCGCCGTCGAGGATGAAGACGGTGTTGTGATCAAAGTTCTTCATATTGCCCGCGCCGTCGTGGCAACTGGCGCAGTTGGGGCCGTATTGTTGAACGTGCCGGGTCATGAAGGCCAAATCGCGATTCCGGTGACAGTCGGCGCAGGTTTGAGGCGTGAACGAGAAATCGTTAGCCGTGTGGCAGTCGCGGCAGGCAAAGGTTGAGCCGTCGTAGTTGCGGGAGTGGTTGACGAGTTGGAAACCGGTCGCGGCATGATCGAACGCCGCCTGCTCGCCGAGTTTGGCCGGCTTCCAGCCGGCGGGTGTGTGGCACTCGGCGCAATCGGCGCTGAACAGGCCGGCATGAACCGGCGGCTCATTGTGGCAGGCGGCGCACTTGATGGCCGTGTCTGGCGCGGGTACGCTGGCGGTGTGGCAGTCGGCGCAGTTAACGGCGGCGTGCTTGCCTTCGAGCGGGAACCTGGTTTGAGCGTGATCGAAATTGTGCATCTTGTCCACGCCGTCGTGGCAGGCCAGGCATTGAACGCCGAAGGCTTCGGTGTGCGCGGCCACAAAGGTTGCATCCTGGCCCAGGTGGCAATTGACGCACGAGCCGGCGTCGAGGGTGAAGGTGGTCTCGGTGTGGCAGGCCTCACATTTCATCGCCGATTGGTCGTAGTCAACGTAGTGCCAGGCCAGGCTGAAGCCGATGGCGGCATGATCAAATTTTTTGAGGGCCAGCGCGTTCGGGTCAAACTCGCGGCCCTGATGATCGCGATGGCACGACTGGCAGTCGGCGACGTCGGTGTTGGTCATGCCGCCGTGCAGGCCGGTTCCGGTAGTTCGTTGTTCGTTCACGTCAGTGTGACACCTTTCGCATCGTTCGGTGGTGAGGCCGTGAAGCGGCTCGTGGCACTCCAGGCAATTGTTCTCAAACTCGGCGTGCGCTTTGAAGCCCTGGATCGGCGTCTCCTGGGCGGCGTAAGCGGTGAGTTCACCGGGGCTGAAGATCGCGCCGCCGGAAACGAACAGGGCAACCGCCACACCGATGATGAACATTAGCCCGCCCAGACACCCCACCGGCGACAGCACCGGATGTTGGCGGCCTAACGCCATAAACCGGCTCCCAGCACGACGGTGGCGACAATGTGAACTCCGGCGGAGCCGAAGAGCACCACGCCCATTGGCACGTGCGCGATGTGCCAGACGCTCAACAGGCGGCGCGCGGCCTGCATCATCCGCATCTGCCGCTCCAGGTTGCGGCGCTGGTTCAACAGGCGCTCAACATCGCCCAGCTTGCGCTTCTCGGATTTTTCCAGTTTGCGAATCTGGCGGCGCAGGTTGCGATGGTATTGCCAGTCGTCCCAGCCGCGAAGAAAAACCAGCGACCAGTCGCCGCGCGCGCGCCGCCGGCGTTTGGCGTCGGCCATTACCAACGTCTGCACCGCCGCCGAGCGCTTGTCGGCCAACTGGTTGATCGCTTCTTGAATTTGATTGATTTGGGCGGCCAGCTCCGCCGACGAAGTGGCGGCCCCGGCGATGGAGTGGGGGATGGCTGTGTACAGATACCGCCCCACGAAGCCGCTGGCGACTACCAACACGGCAACGCCCATCGTAAACCCGGCCAGCCCTTTAAATTCAAAGGCGGAATGCATCAGCACCATGAATGGGCCG
Source organism: Chloroflexota bacterium (assembly GCA_016197225.1). Taxonomy (NCBI): domain Bacteria; kingdom Bacillati; phylum Chloroflexota; species Chloroflexota bacterium. The sequence goes on along the minus strand of JACPWC010000004.1, from coordinate 3,161 downwards.
ACGATGCCGGTGAAGATGTGAATTGAGAGCCAGTAGCGCACCGGCCCAAAGCGGAACCAGGCGGCGCGTTTGCGCAGGCTGTACAACACTTCGGTGGAGACCATGAGCAGGGTGCCGATGACGCCCAGCGAATGACCAAAGGGCTGGCCGCCGCCCGGCTCGGCCACCAATTCGTAGATCACATACACGCCGCTGAGCATCAGGCACACGAGCAGGCTGATCTTCAACTCGCGAGAGTCGTCCATGCTTTTGGCGCTTCCGCCCGCGCCCACACGACGGGCGGCGCTTGAGAGTTTAAGGTTGAGTGATTTGTTCATGGTTTGATGAGCCTCATCGTACAGAAAAGCGACGGCTTTGTGTATTGATTTAGACGGAATGCGACTGATGATGAACGCGGCTTGGACGATGCAGGCACATTAAATTTCAAGCGCCTTAGAAAAAGAGTCGCTCAATTGACAAGGAAAGTTATGGATGTGATGGAAGAGGTGACAATGTAATAGTTCTTGTCGTTGAAAGAACTAGTCACTTGCACAATCGTTAAACCGGCTCTACCAGATTGAGTGTGAAACCCTTAACGCTAAGGCGCAAAGCCGCCAAGAAACAAATGGGTTTTTCTTTGGGCCCTGGCAACTTTGCGGCTTTGCGTTAAAAAATCCCGTTAAACCCGGAAGAGCCGTTAAACCAAAAAGCAGTCAGGCTCTTTCTAATTTTTGAAAGACCCTGACTGCTTTTGAGCGAGTGCGCCGAACGCATCTCAATGGCCGCAAGCGCCAGAAGAAGACTCTATTTGCAACCGCTCAACGCCGACTCGTTCGGCCCGCCTGAGGTAGTGCCGTTTCCTCTACAGTCGCTTCAGGTGACTCATCAAAGCCGGCCGCCGGCTGTACTTCTCCTTCAACTTCTGCAAATAAGATTTCCATTCCTGTGTTTGCCCCAGATGTTGGTAAGCCTTCTTGGCCCGTTTGAGCCACCCGGCGGCAAATGGATAATTCTTGCTTTTGGGTTCGGTCATCAGCCGTTCCGCATGTTTGACGCCGGCTCGGGCCACCCACTCTGGCCGGTGCTCGATCACCCCGTCGGCCACTGCTTCCACAACCGGATACCAGACATCCCGCCCTTCGGCCACTTTGATCGCCTCATCCCATTCTTCTTCAAACAGGAAAACTTCGGCCAGCACTTGTGTGTTATAACCTTTGCGTGTCTGTTGGATGACTTCATCGCGCAATTTAGCCCATCGTGTCCCGGCGAGTTGTTTGATGGTTTTGTATTTTTCGAGAGAGGGATTCTCCGGGAAGGCCGCCAGCCACGCCTCCAACGCCTGTTTGTTTCGCCCCTGCGCCTCCTCCACCGGCCCCAGCCATTCGCCCAATCTGACCTTTGAGCCTTTCAACTTCAGGCCGCGTTCGCCGATTTCAATCGCTTCGTCAATGTGTTTGGAAGCGCGCAATTGCTCGGCCATTTGTTGAGCTTCGTCGGCAAACTCCAGATGCTTCCCGGCATATTTCATGGCTTCAGGCAGGCGCTTGAGTTCGCACAACTTGATCGCGTAACGCAAGTGGCGATTGGCTTTCTGGCACACCGCCAGATATTCGTCGGTGCGGCCCTGGCGTTGTAGCACGTTCAGCTTGGCTTCGGTGAGATCGCCGCGCGGCGGCGACCCCGGCCAGCCTCCGTCATTCGCTTCATACTCGCCCTCTTCATCTTCCCAATCGTCGTCTTCCGATTCGTCGTCCCACTCGTCGTCATATTCATCCTCGTCGGCGGCCCGGTGTTTGGACGTTGTGTCTGAAGGGAAGTCATCCCAGCCACGCTTCGCGGCCTGAATGGCAATATGCAAGTTGCCGTCCATTCCGTAACTGGCGGCGTAATTAACGAGTTTGGTCAGCTTGTCGGCCAGCTTGGTTCTCTCGACGGCGCTCAAGTCCAGGCTCAGAACGGCTTCAGCCAGCGGCTGGCCCAACTCGCCGACAAAATCGCCCAGTTCGCCATTCGAGTCGTCGAGGTACTCAATGCCCCGGCTGGATTCTTCGAGGAGGGTGAGGAGGATGGCCAGGGCCGTGTCGGCGTCCCCGGCGTCGAGAAACTTCATGGCCGAGTCCACTACCTGGCGCAATTCGTTGGCAAGGCCCCCCACGTGCCAGTACGCTTCCGACATTCTCATTCCATCGAGGCTGTGCATGATGCCAGCGATCTGGCGGCGATAAATGTCGGCGTCCACCTTTTTGCGTTTCGTTTTGGCCGCCTTGCCTTTGGTTGCCGGAACGGCCAGGGCGGCCTCGACCCGATCGTAAAGCTCAGGTCGCTCGCGCAAAAGATTGGTCAGGAGCGCGGCCAGATCATCACGCGAGAGATCGGCCAGCAACTCGTCTGGTTCCTTACGAACGGCAAAGCGTTTGGGGTGGTGGACGTAGGTGAGCAAGAGGGCGACGATGTGCTTGCAGTAGCCGCCGAACTCGTAAGGACAGGTGCAGGTGGCGTCTTCGATACCGGCCTCGTCCAACATTACTTGCACCCGGTAATAGGGCGCAGAAGTTCCGGCGCAGTCGCCCATCAGCACGTTGCCCCGGAGGCTGGTGTTGGAGATGGCGCCGTCTTCGTAATAGGCCTCGCCGCGCTGAAAGCTTTGCGGCTCGGCGCCGGCGTGGATCATGGAGAGGGTGATTTTGGGGAGGGGAGCGTGGGCTTTCATTAGGGTGGCCTTCCGGTGGTATGCGAGGGTGAGGAAGCCGCGCTTTGGCTTGCGAGGAGGATTCTACGACAGTTTTTGTTCGCCCGGTAGTTGTTTTGGGGAATGGAGTGCCCGCCAAAGTTTTTGAGGGTCTCCCGGCTTGAACGTGAAATAGGACGCGGGCGCAAAGCGCGCAGATGAACGCAGATTTTTTTCCGGCTCTACAAGATTGAATGTGAAAACCCTTGACGCAAGGACGCGAAGCCGCCAAGAAATGAACAGGTTTTTCTTTGCGCCCTGGCAACTTTGCGGCTTGGCGTTAAAAATTCCCATCGCGAGGACGCGGTTGGGGAGCGTCATAATGTTATTCCTGATAAGGTTTGATGTGAAAACCCTTAACGCAAGGACGCAAGGACGCGAAGCCGCCAAGAAATGAACAGGTTTTTCTTTGCGCCCTGGCGACTTTGCGGCTTGGCGTTAAAAATTCCCATCG
>JACPWC010000003.1 GCA_016197225.1 Chloroflexota bacterium | reverse complement strand
ATGGCAAAAGAGAAATTTGACAGAAGCAAACCGCATGTCAACGTGGGGACAATGGGGCACATTGACCACGGCAAGACGACCCTGACGGCGGCCATCACCAAAGTCCTGGCGATGAAGAAACTGGCGTCGTTCAAAGCCTACGACCAGATTGACAACGCCCCGGAAGAGAAAGCCCGCGGCATCACCATCAACATCGCCCACGTCGAGTACCAGACCGAACACCGCCACTACGCCCACGTGGACATGCCCGGCCACCGCGACTACATCAAGAACATGATCTCCGGCGCGGCCCAGGTGGACGGGGCGATACTCGTGGTGGCCGCCCCCGACGGGCCGATGCCCCAGACGCGGGAACACGTGCTGTTGGCCCGGCAGGTGGAAGTGCCCTACATCGTCGTCTTTCTCAACAAAGTGGACATGATGGACGACCCGGAATTGCTGGAGTTGGTGGAGTTGGAACTGCGGGAACTGCTGAGTAGCTACAGCTTCCCCGGCGACAAGACGCCGATAGTGCGGGGCAGTGCGGTCAAGGCGCTGGAGAGCACCAGCACCGACCCGAGCGCGCCGGAGTACAAGTGCATTCTGGAGTTGATGGAAGTAGTGGACAGCTACATACCCAACCCGGTGCGAGCCAAAGACAAGCCGTTCATGATGCCGGTGGAAGACGTGTTCTCTATCAAGGGCCGGGGGACGGTGGCGACGGGCAAGATTGAGCGGGGGGTGGTGAAAGTAGGCGAGGCGCTGGAGATCGTCGGGTTGCAGGAGGAGAGCATGAGCACGACCTGCACCGGGGTGGAGATGTTCCATAAACTTCTCGACCAGGGGGAAGCGGGGGACAACGTGGGCATTCTGTTGCGGGGGATCGAGCGGGAGCAAATTGAGCGGGGGATGGTGCTGGCCAAGCCGGGGAGCATCACGCCGCACAAGAAGTTCAAGAGTCAGGTGTACGTGTTGAAGAAAGAGGAAGGGGGGCGGCACAAGGCGTTCTTTAGCGGGTATCGGCCGCAGTTTTACATACGGACGATGGATGTGACGGGGAGCATCACCCTGCCGGCGGGGGATGCCGGGGGACAATATTGAGATGACGGTGGAGTTGATCATCCCGGTGGCGTTGGAGAAGAACTCGAAGTTCGCCATTCGCGAAGGCGGCCTGACCGTCGGCTCCGGCGTCATTACGGAGATTCTGGACTAACATGGCAAAGCAGAAAATCCGTATCCGCCTCAAGGCTTACGATCATCGTGTGCTCGACCAATCGGCCAAGCGCATTGTCGAGACGGCAGAACGCACCGGGGCGCGGGTGATTGGCCCGGTGCCGCTTCCCACCCGTATCGAAAAATTTACCGTCCGCCGGGGCGCGTTCATTGACAAGGACTCGCAGGAGCACTTTGAGATTCGCACCCACAAGCGCCTGATTGACGTGCTTGACCCGGACTCGAACACGATTGACACCCTGATGCGGCTCAACCTGCCGGCGGGTGTGGATATTGAAGTAACAATTTAGAAAGACCTTCAAGGTTTCTGAAACCTTGAAGGTCTGAACGGGATGATGCAGTCCGGCCCGGACTAACAGTCCCAGGGAGATTGATGAATGAAAGGGCTACTTGGCAAGAAAGTTGGCATGACCCAGGTTTTCAGCGAGGACGGCAAGGCGAACGCCGTCACCGTCATTGAGGCCGGGCCATGTTTTGTGGCGCAGATCAAAACTGCAGAACGAGACGGCTATGCCTCTGTGCAGCTGGGCTTCGACGAAGTCAAGCCGTCGCGAATTGTGGCCGGTGAGAAGGGCCATCTTAAGCGGAACAATTTGCCGACGCTCAAACACCTGCGCGAATTTCGCGTCAAAGGCGAACACGGCCTGTCGGAAGGCGACAAGGTGACGGTGGACGTTTTCAAGGCCGGCGAGCACGTGGACGTGATCGGCATCACCAAAGGCAAGGGCTTTGCCGGCGGCATGAAGCGGCACGGCTTTCGCGGCGGGAGCAAGACGCACGGCCAGTCGGATCGTGGCCGCTCCCCCGGCTCCAGTTCGTCGGGCACCACGCCCGGCCGTGTGTACAAAGGCACTCGCCGCCCCGGCCACATGGGTTCAGTGCGCACCACCTCGCAAAATCTCACCGTCATTCTGGTGGATGCCGAGCGCAATTTGTTGGCTGTGAACGGAAGCGTGCCGGGCGCCAAGGGAACTCTGGTGATGATCAAGGAGGCGCGGAAGCAGTAAAAATACAGAATACCCAATACAGAATACTCAATATTAGGTATTGAGTATTGGGTAATGAGTATTTTTTGCGCGTACAACTATGGAACTCGAAGTTAAAGATATGACGGGCGCAAAGGTCGGCATGGTGGAACTGCCTGCCGAAATCTTTGAAGCTCCGATCAATAAAGACTTGATGCACCAGGCTCTGGTGCGGCAGATGGCGGGCTTGCGCCTGGGCACGCACGAGACCAAAAGCCGCGGCGAAGTGAGCGGCGGCGGCAAGAAGCCGTTCAAGCAAAAAGGCACCGGCCACGCCCGGCAAGGCTCCACCCGCGCCCCGCACTGGAAGGGCGGCGGCAAGGCTCACACCCCGCACAACCGCGACTATGCCATGAACATGCCGCGCCAAATGCGTCGCGGGGCTCTGCGCTCGGCCCTGTCGGCCAAGGCCAGCGAAGGGCAAATTGTGGTGGTGGATGCTGTGATGCTTGAAGGGCCGAAGACGAAAGAGATCGTGAAGGCCCTCAAGGCGATTGGCGCCGGGAAGTCGGCGCTGGTGGTGTTGCCGGATTCTAATGACGCCGTTCAGAAGTCGGCCCGCAACCTGCCGACGGCCAAGACCCTCAACGCCAAATACCTGAACGTGCGCGACTTGCTGGGCTACGAAACGCTGGTCATGCCGCTGGCCGCGCTCGACGTGATCAAAGCCTATCTCGGGAGCGAGCAATGAGCAACAACGTTTATGAAATTCTGCGCCGCCCGTTGATCACCGAGAAGTCGAGCCAGCAAAGCGAGTTGCGGCAGTATGCGTTTGAAGTCCGGCGCGAGGCGACCAAACAACAGATCAAGGAAGCCATTGAAACCTTGTTCGATGTAGACGTGGTGAAGGTGAACACACTTGTATCTCCGGCCAAGCGGGGCCGCCGCCTGCGCCGGGTTGTCGTTCGCAATGCCGCCTATAAAAAGGCGTTGGTGACGCTGGCCGAAGGCCAAACCATTGACGTATTTGAAGGGGTCAAGTAACCGTGGCCGTAAAAACTTTCAAACCCACCTCTCCCGGCCGCCGAGGCATGACCGGCTCGACCTTTGAGGAGATTACCAGAAGCAAGCCTGTCCGTTCGTTAATCCGCCATTTGCGGAAATCGGGCGGGCGCAACACCCAGGGCCGGATCACGGTTCGCCACCGGGGCGGCGGCCAGCGCCGCCAGTGGCGCGAGATTGATTTCAAGCGCAACAAGGTGGACATTCCGGCCAAAGTTGCGTCCATTGAATACGATCCCAACCGCTCGGCCCGCATTGCCTTGCTCAACTATGCCGACGGCGAGCGCCGCTACATTATTGCCCCGCTGGATTTGCGCGTGGGCGACACCCTCGTCACCAGCGCCACCGCCGAAATTCGCACCGGCAACGCCATGCCGATCTCGAACATTCCGGTCGGCACGCTCATTCACAATATTGAGATTCAGGTGGGCAAGGGCGGCCAGATCGCCCGCTCGGCTGGAACGGCGGCGCAGTTGTTGGCGAAAGAGGGCGAGTACGCCCAGGTGCGTTTGCCGTCGGGCGAAGTGCGGCTCATTCCGCAAGTGTGCCTGGCGACGATTGGCGAAGTAGGCAACCTGGATCACTCGAACATCAAACTCGGCAAGGCCGGGCGCAAGCGCCACCTGGGCATCCGGCCCACCGTGCGCGGTACGGCGATGACGCCGCGCGATCACCCGCACGGCGGCGGCGAAGGCCGCCAGCCCACCGGCATGCCCGGCCCCAAGTCGCCGTGGGGCAAGCCGACTCGTGGCAAGAAGACCCGCCACAACAAGCGCACCGATAAATTCATCGTCAAGCGCCGCGCGAAGAAGCAGAGGTAATCAGGTATGTCGCGATCATTAAAGAAGGGGCCGTTTGTCGCTCCGAAGCTGTTGAAAAAAGTGGAAGTCATGAACACCAAAGGCGAGAAGAAGGTCGTTCGCACCTGGTCACGGGCCAGCGTCATCTTCCCGCAAATGGTGGGGCATACGATTGCCGTCCACGATGGCCGCCGCCACGTGCCGATCTACGTCACCGAAAACATGGTGGGCCACCGCCTCGGCGAGTTTGCCCCGACGCGCACCTTCCGCGGCCACGTGACCAAAGAGAAGAAGACGGAAGTGGGGGAGGGCTAAACGATGGAAGGACAACTGGTCAAAGCCTTTGCCGTTCGCGTGCCTGGCTCGCCGCAGAAGATGCGCCTGGTGGCCGACCTGGTGCGTGGCCGAGCCGCCAACGAGGCGCTGGTGACACTCAAGTTTATGCCCAATGCGGCGGCTAAAGATGTGGCGAAAGTGATCCGGACCGCCGTGGCCAATGCCGAGGAAAACTTCGGCATGAACGGCGACGACATGGTTATCAAAACGATCATGATCGACGAGGCGCCCATGATGAAGCGGCGACGCTTCGCTTCGCGCGGGCGATCTGTGCTCCGGCGCAAGCGCTCCTCACATATTTCAGTGGTGCTCATCGAACGAGAAGGGACGGCGTAATGGGTCGCAAAGTTCATCCAATCGGTTTTCGTCTCAAAATAATCAAGGACTGGGAAGGCCGCTGGTACGCGGAAGGCGAACGTTACGCCAAGCAACTTCACGAAGACTTCACGATCCGCAAGATGGTTCTGGGCGGCAACGACAAAGCCTCGATCTCGAGGATTGACATCGAGCGCTTCCCGAATCAGGTGCACGTCACCATTCACACTGCCAAGCCGGGCATTGTCATTGGCCGCAAGGGCGCTCAGGTCAAAGTCCTGCGGACCGACCTGGAAGCGCTGTGCGGCACCAAAGTGAAAGTGGACGTGAACGAGATCACCCAGCCCGACCTGGACGCCAAGCTGGTGGCCGAGAACATCGCCGGCCAGCTAACACGGCGCATCAGCCACAGCCGGGCCATGAAGCGGGCCATCGGCCAGGCTATGCGCAACGGAGCCAAGGGCATCAAGATTTTGTGCGCCGGCCGGTTGGCCGGCAGTGAAATGGCCCGCCGCGAGTGGCAACGCGAGGGGCGGGTTCCCCTGCAAACCCTGCGGGCCGACATTGACTTCGCCCGTGCCGAAGCCCTGACCACCTATGGCCGCATCGGCGTCAAGGTGTGGATTTACAAGGGTGAAGTGTTGAAGGAAGAGAAGCCGGAAGTTACAGACGTGTACGTGAGTGAATAACTAGTAACGAATAACCTGTTATTAGTTATCGGTTATTGGAGCAGTTCTATGTTGATGCCAAAACGTGTCAAATATCGCAAGCAGATGCGCGGGCGGATGACCGGCACCGAAACCCGGGGGGCCGAAATCCACTTTGGCGAATATGCCTTGCAGGCAACCGAGCCGGGCTGGATGACCCAGCGCCAGATCGAAGCCGCCCGCCGCGCACTGGTGCGTTTTATGAAGCGCAAGGGTAAGGTGTGGATTCGCGTCTTCCCCGACAAGCCGGTGACTCAACGCGCCGCCGAGACGCGCATGGGCAAGGGCAAGGGCGCGGTGGATCACTGGGTGGCCGTCGTGCGCCCGGGCCGCATTATCTTTGAAGTGGCCGGCCTGGACGAAACGACAGCCCGTGAAGCCATGCGCCTGGCCGCTCACAAGCTGGCCCTCAAAACCAAGATCGTCATCCGGCGCGACCTGGCCCAGCAAGTGACGGCAGGGGAGTAAGCCATGAAGATCAAAGATATTCGCACCCTGCAATCGGGCGAGATCGAAGGCAAGCTTGACAACGCCCGCGAAGAACTCTTCAAACTGCGCTTTCAGATTACCACCGGCCAGATGTCGGATACATCCCGGCTGACGATGGTCAAGCGCGACATTGCCCGCTACCTCACGGTGTTGCGTGAGCGGCAGTTGGCCGCCGAGTTGTCGGCGAAAACGGAGAAGTAGGTTATGAATAATAGAAACCGTCTTGTCGGCAAAGTGACCAGCGCCAAAATGACCAAGACTGTGGTGGTGGAAATTTCCAGCGCCAAACGCCATCCGCTCTACGGCAAAGTGGTGCGCACCTCGCACCGCTTCAAAGCGCACGATGAAAACAGCATCTGCAAAGTGGGAGACCTGGTTGAGATTGTGGAATCCAAGCCGATTAGCAAAGACAAACGCTGGGTGGTCGCGCGCATCGTGACCAAGAACCTGGGCGTTGAGCTGGTTGAGGCCTGAGGAGGGGAGACATGGTTCAACAAGAATCCCGCTTGACCGTGGCTGACAACACCGGCGCCCGCGAACTGCTCGTCATTCGCGTGCTCGGCGGCTCAACCCGGCGTTACGGGCACGTGGGCGATGTGGTGGTGGCGACGGTAAAAGAGGCCACACCGCAAGGCTCGGTGAAGAAGAGTGAAGTGGTCAAAGCCGTCATTGTGCGAGTGGCCAAAGAATACCGCCGTGACGACGGGTCGTACATCCGGTTCGACGACAACGCGGCGGTCATCATTGACGCCGACGGCGAAAACCCACGGGGCACCCGCATCTTTGGCCCGGTGGCGCGCGAGTTACGTGAGAAGGGATTCATGAAAATCGTCTCCCTCGCGCCGGAGGTGCTGTAATGAAACTGGCAATTAAAAAAGGCGACACGGTGGAAGTCATTGCCGGAAACGCCAAAGGCAAACGCGGCGAAGTCATCCGGGTGATGCGGGACAAAGACGGCCACCACCGGGTGGTGGTGCAGGGGTTGAACATCCGCAAGAAGCACCAGAAGCAGGCCCAGACCGGTGGCCGCCAGAATCTGGCCCCGGGCATCATCCAGTTTGAAGGGCCGATTGACATTTCGAACGTGATGCTAGTGGATCCGAAGGAAAACGCGCCGACTCGGATTGGTTTCAAGCGCGACCCGCAATCGGGCAAGGCCACGCGCGTTGCCCGCAAGAGCGGCGAAGCGATTGATCGTTAGTCAGGTGTAGCATGCCAAATTTGAGAGAACGCTACAAAAAAGAAGTTCTGCCTTCGTTGATGCAGGAGTTTTCCTTCCGCAATGTGATGGAAGCGCCGCGCGTCAAGAAGGTGGTGGTCAACATCGGCATGGGTGAAGCGTTGGACAACGCCAAAGCCCTCGACGCCGCTCTGGGAGACGTGCAACTCGTCACCGGGCAGAAGCCGGTGTTGAACAAAGCCAAGAAGGACATCTCCAACTTCAAACTGCGCGCCGGCAAGACCATCGGGGTGAGCGTCACCCTGCGCGGTGAGCGGATGTGGAACTTCCTGGACAGGTTGATGAACGTGGCCCTGCCGCGTGTGCGCGACTTCCGCGGTGTGCCGACGAAGGGTTTTGATGGCCGCGGCAATTATACGCTGGGCCTGCGGGAGCAGTTGGTGTTCCCGGAGATCGAGTACGACAAAATTGACAAGGTGCGGGGCATGGAAATTACGGTGGTGACTTCGGCCAGAACCGATGAGCACGGGCGGCGGCTGTTGGCACTGCTGGGGATGCCCTTTCAACAGCGGGGAAAGAATTAACGCATGGCAAAGAAATCCATTATCAATCGTGAATCGCATCGCAAATTCCCAGTGCGCGTCCGAAACCGCTGCAAACTGTGCGGCCGCCCGCGCGGCTACATCCGCCGCTTTGCGCTGTGCCGCATTTGTTTCCGCGAACGAGCCCTCGCCGGTCAAATCCCTGGCGTGGTCAAGTCGTCCTGGTAGGAGATTGCCATGAATGCTAATGTGACTGATCCTATCGCCGATATGTTGACCCGCCTGCGCAACGGGTTGATGGCCGGGCACGCCACCGTGTCCATGCCCGGCTCCAAGATGAAGACCGCCATTGCCCAGATTCTCAAGGACGAAGGCTTTATTGAAGATTTTGAAAGCTCAGCTGCCGAGAACGGCAACAAGAGCGTCCTGCGGGTTAAGCTCAAGTACGTGGGCGTGCGCCGCGAGAAGCGCGCCGTGATGACCGGCCTGGTGCGCGTCAGCCACTCCGGGCGGCGAGTGTATGTGAACAAGAGTGACATCCCCTGGGTGCTGTCCGGGATGGGGGTCGCGATTCTGTCCACGCCCAAAGGCGTGATGACCGGCCAGCGCGCCCGTTCTCTCGGCGTGGGCGGCGAAGTGTTGTGCCATATTTGGTAATCTCTAATTCTCTAATCTCCGATTCTCATAATCAGAGAATTAGGGGATTTGGGAAATTAGAGAATTGAAATTCTCAGAGGTCGGATCGGCCCTGCAAAGAATAACGAATAACCAATAACCAAGCATGTTCATCGGTTATTAGTTACGGGTTATTAGCAGCCAGGTGGCCGACAACCTGAGGAGGAATTAAAGTGTCTCGTATAGGTCGCAAGCCGGTGTCCGTGCCCAAAGGCGTAACCGTCACGGTCAACGGCAACGAAGTCAAAGTAAAAGGCCCCAAGGGTGAACTGACCCGCGTCTTTCGGGACGAGGTGGCGGTGAAGCAGGAGGGCGACTCGCTCCACGTTGAGCGAAGCGGCGATGAACGCCAGACGCGCGCTTTGCATGGCCTGACCCGGGCGTTGTTGAGCAACATGGTCGTTGGCGTAAGCGCCGGTTTCAATAAAGTGTTGCAGATCGAAGGCGTAGGCTACCGCGCCGAAATGAAGGGCAAGGACCTGGTGATGGCTTTGGGCTACTCGCATCCGGTGGTGGTGACGCCGCCGGCGGGCATTACCTTTTCGGTGGACGAGAAGGCCCGGACGATCACCATCGCCGGGGCCGACAAAGAGCAGGTAGGGCAGGTGACCGCCGATATTCGCAAGTGGCGCAAACCGGAGCCTTACAAGGGCAAGGGCCTGCGGTATCTGGGTGAACAGATCCGCCGCAAGGCCGGCAAAGCCGGGAAGGCGGCATAACTATGGCTAAGAGTCGTGAAGCAATGCGCCGGCGGCGGCAACGACGTGTCCGCAGTCAGGTATCGGGCACTCCGGCCCGCCCGCGCTTGAATGTCTATCGCAGTCTATCGAACATCTTCGCTCAAATCATTGACGACGAGGCGGGCCGCACTCTGGTTTCGGCCTCGACGATTGATAGTGAACTGAAAGCCAAGATGGACGGCAAACGCAAGGTCGAGCAGGCCCAGTTGGTGGGCGCCGCCGTCGCCGAACGGGCGCTGGCCAAAGGCCTTAAGGCCGTTGTCTTCGATCGCGGCGGGTATCGCTACCACGGGCGAGTGAAGGCCCTGGCTGAAGCCGCTCGCAGCGCCGGACTGGATTTTTAGGAGTTAAGACCACATGAAACAAAAAGCAAGGGTCAGCAATCGAGAACCCGTTGTCCGTGATGAAGAGCGCGAAGAACTTGACGAGCGCGTGGTGGATATTGCCCGCGTCGCGAAAGTGATCAAGGGTGGCCGCCGCTTTGCCTTCCGCACCGTGGTGGTAGTGGGCGATAACAAGGGCCGCGTGGGCGTGGGCGTGGGCAAGAGCCGCGCCGTGCCGGACGCGATCCGCAAGGGCACGGAGCGCGCCCGCCGCAACATGAAGGCCATCAACCTGGCCGGGACGACCATCCCGCATGAAATTGTGGCCGAGCACGGCGGCGCTGAAGTGTATTTGAAACCGGCCTCGCCGGGAACCGGCGTCATCGCCGGCGGCGGCGTCCGGGCCGTGTTGGAAGTGGCCGGGGTCAAGGACATCCTCACCAAATCTCTCGGCAGCCCGAATGTGCTGAACGTGGTACGGGCCACCTGGACGGGCCTGCAGAAGATGAAGGATGTCGAGAAGGAAGCCAGGGCACGGGGCAAAGACGTGGCCGAGCTTCAGCCGTTTTGGAGTCGAAAGAGCAATGGCAAACAATAATTCGGCTCAAACTAAAAAAGTTCGCATTACGCTGGTTCGCAGCCCGCTGGGCTACTCGACGCGCCACAAGCAAACCGTGCGCGCTCTGGGCCTGCGGCGACTGCATCAGACGATTGAGTTGGCAGACTCCCCGGCAGTGCGCGGGATGATCTACAAAGTCTCCCAACTGGTAAAAGTGGAAGAGGCGTAGCCGGCAATGAAACTTCACGATCTTCAACCCAATCCTGGGGCCAGAAAAGACAAGAAGCGTGTCGGGCGCGGCATCTCGGCCGGGCAGGGCAAGACGGCCGGACGCGGCACCAAAGGCCAGGGCGCGCGGCAGGGCGGTAGTGTGTCGCAATATTTTGAAGGCGGCAACCTGCCCCTTGTCCGCAAACTGCCCTTCAAGCGCGGCTTCACTAATCTACGCAAAATTCATTACGTGGAAGTGAGCCTCGACAAGCTGGAGAGCCGCTTTGTCAAAAACGGGGCGGTGACTCCGGAGACGCTGGTGAGCGCCGGGGTGATGAAAGATTTAAGCCAGCCGGTGGTGGTGCTGGGCAACGGCGAACTGACCAAACCGCTCACGGTGAAAGTTCACCGGGTGACGGCGGCGGCCAAGGCCGCCATTGAAAAGGCGGGTGGCACGGTGGAGATTGTGCCGCTGGGTGAGGCTGAGGAGGCGGGCGCGTAATCGCTCGCTTGCAAACTATGAAACGATCTGCGTGGCGGTATCTCTGGTCGGCGGAAGAAATCCGCAACCGATTGCTGATTACGCTTGGCCTGTTGATCCTCTATCGCCTGGCCGCGCACGTGCCAGTGCCAGGTGTGGATCGCGACGCCATTCAGCAGATTCTTCAATCGGGTGGCGGCGCAGGCGCGTTGTTAGGCCTGCTCGATCTGCTGTCGGGCGGCACGGTGTCCAACTTCTCGGTGCTGGCGATGGGCGTCTATCCCTACATCACCGCCCAGATCATTTTGCAACTGCTCGTGCCCATCATCCCGGCCCTGCAGAAGCGGATGGAAGACGACCCGAAGGCTGGCCGCGAGTTTCAGGAACGCTGGACGTATTACCTGGCGATCCCGATGGCGGCCCTTTCAGCCATCGGCCAGATACGCATTTTCAATGCTTCGATCCCCGGCGTGCAGGTTCTGCCGAACTTTGGCTTTAGCGGGGCGCAATTACTGCCGACGATCACCACCATCATTAGTATGGCGGCTGGAACCATGTTCGCCATCTGGCTTGGCGAATTGATCTCGGAATACGGCATTCGCGGCCAGGGCCTGTCGCTGATCATTTTCAGCGGCATCGTCAGCCGCTTGCCGGCCACTATTAGCAACCTGTGGGTGGACGAGGAACGCCGTTGGCTACTGTTGCTGGCGTTTGTGGCTTTGATGGCGATCACCGTGTTTGCGATTGTGATCGTGACTCAGGGCCGCCGTAACGTGCCGGTCATGTATCCTGGTCGGCGGATGGGCAACCGCCAGTCTATGCCGGTGAAGGGCACCCTGCCGCTGCTGGTCAACATGGCAGGCATGATCCCGATCATCTTCGCCCAATCCATTCTCACCTTCCCGGCCATCATCGCTCAGTTCTTCACTTCCAGCCAACTGGAATGGGTGCGAAACCTTGCAGCTGGAACGATCAATCTGTTCAGCAACAACCGGAATCCCGGCTACCTGACCATTTACTTTTTCATGGTCGTGATCTTCTCGTTCTTCTATACGAGCGTGATCTTTGAACAACAGAATTACGGCGAGAACTTGAAACGGGTAGGGGCGCAAGTGCCGGGTGTGACCAAGGGGCCGCCGACTCAGCGCTACCTCAACCGGGTTCTGCAAAGAATCACTCTGCCGGGCGCGATCTTCCTTGGCGTGGTGGCCGTCCTGCCGTTCCTGGCCGGCAACGTTCTAAACGCCAACGCCTTCTCGGTTCTTGGCTCCGGCCTGCTGATTGTGGTGGGTGTGGTGAAAGACACGTTCTTTGGCCTGGAGACGGAACTAAAACTGCGCGGTTACGACGACACGATGCTGGTTCGGTAGTCAGGAACGTATGCCTCTCTATCTGGTGATGATCGGGCTTCCGGGCGCAGGCAAGGGAACGCAGGCGGCCATTCTCGGCAAACAGAAAGACCTGATGCACGTCTCGTCGGGCGATCTCTTCCGCGACAACATCAAGCGCCAGACCGAGTTGGGCAAGCAAGTGGAAACCATTCTGAAAAGCGGGGCGCTGGTTCCGGATGATGTGACCATTGCAATGGTGCGCGAGCGATTATCTCGCCCGGATTGCGCCGCCGGCGCGGTGCTCGACGGTTTTCCGCGCACCCCGGCCCAGGCCGAAGCCCTGAACAAAATGCTGGGCGAGCTTGGCGGCAAGGTCAACCTGGTGCCGTACATCAAAGTCAGCGAGCCGGCGCTGGTTGAGCGGCTCACCGGGCGCTGGACGTGCAAAGGCCCCGGCCAGCACGTTTATCATTTGAAGTTCAACCCGCCCAAAGTGGCCGGGGTGTGCGACGTGGACGGCGCTGAACTCTTCCAGCGGCCCGACGATCACGAAGAGACGGTGACGAAACGCATCGCCGAATATTTGAAGAACACAGCGCCGCTGATCGAATACTATCGCCAGTTGGGCCTGCTGGTTGAGATTAACGGCGAGCAGGCTATTGAACAGGTGACGGAGCAATTGCTGGACGCCGTTGCCGCAGTGAGTTGACGGTTGAGCATGATTGTGTTGAAAACCCGGAGCGAACTGGAAATGATGCGCGAGGCCGGGCGCATCGTGGCCCGGATTCTGCTCGAACTGAAGGAACGCATCCGCCCCGGTGTGACCACCGGCGAGTTGGACAAGGTGGCGGCCAGGGTGTTGAAGCAAAACGGCGCGACCTCGCCCTTTTACAATTACCCGAATCACGACCCGCGCTTGAAGTCTTTTCCCGGCCACGTTTGCACCTCGGTCAACGAGGAACTGGTGCACGGCATTCCGGGCAAGCGGGTTTTGAAAGAGGGCGACATTATCAAGATTGACTGCGGCGCGATTTACGAGGGCTGGATCGGGGACAGCGCCTGGACGTTCCCGGTGGGCCGGATCAGCGATGAGGCCCGGTACTTGCTGGAAGTGACCGAGAAGGCGTTGTACGAGTCCATTGCGGCGGCGCGAGCGGGCAACCGCACCGGCGACATGTCGGCGGCGTTGCAGAAGTATGTCGAAGCCCACAATCTGAATGTGGTGCGCGAGTACACCAGCCATGGGGTGGGGCGGGAACTGCACGAAGACCCGCAAGTGCCCAATGTGGGCAAAGCCGGCAAGGGCGCAAAGCTCCGGCCCGGCATGACGATTGCAGTAGAGCCAATGGTGCTCGCCGGAAATTACAAGACAAAAGTGTTGCCCGACCAGTGGACGGTGGCGGCGAAGGACGGCAAGCTGACCGCCCACTTTGAACATACGATAGCGATCACCGACGGTGAGCCGGAAATTCTCACAAAATTGTAGAGAGACTGGTATAATCGGCGCTTCCGAGAGTTAGAGACACCCAGTGTCTACGTAGGAGTAAAGAACATGAAAGTTAAGCCATCCGTTCGCAAGCGTTGCCCCAAATGCAAGATTGTTCGCCGGGCGGGCAAGGTGCTTGTGATTTGCGAAAACCCGAAGCACAAACAGCGGCAGGGATAGTTCATTTCCTGCCCTCCATCTTTTCTCTCAGGAAATGAAGGAAAAGCAGGAAACAAAGGAAAGACGACATGCGTATTGAAGGTGTGGATCTTCCCCGCGACAAGCGAGTGGAAATTTCTCTGAGATATTTATACGGGATTGGCCCGAAGACGGCCCACGACATTCTGGGGGCCACCAACGTCAATCCGGACACGCGCGTCAAGGACCTGACCGAGGCCGAAGTGACGGCTCTGCGCGACTACATTGGCGCGCACTTCACCGTCGAGGGCGATCTGCGCCGCGAGGTTCAGCTCAATATCAAGCGGCTGATCGAGATCGGCAGTTATCGCGGCTTGCGCCACCGCCGCAATTTGCCGGTGCGCGGCCAGCGCACGCGCACCAATTCGCGCACACGCAAGGGCACCAAGAAGACGGTGGCCGGGCGCGGTCGGCGGCGCGGCGCGAAGAAGAAGTAGTGTTCGTTCAACGGCCTGCGGGCGGTTGCTGGTCTGGCTGTGTTCCGGTTCCTTCCACCGGGCGGCTGCACGGCCAGAGGCGGCTTCCCCGGCGGGCGTTGCGTTGTCTTTTGTAACAATAAGGGAGAGACATGGCTCGTACTGTTAAGGGCGCTCGTCGCGTCATCAAGAAAGTCAAGAAGAACGTTGCTTATGGGCAGGCGCACGTGCATGCCACGTTCAATAACACCATCATCACCATTACCGATCAGCAGGGGAATGCGGTGGCTTGGGGTAGCGCCGGGACAGCCGGGTTCAAGGGCAGTCGCAAGAGCACGCCCTACGCGGCCCGAATGGCCTCCCAGCAGGCGGTGAAGGCGGCAATGGACATGGGCATGCAAGAGATTGAAGTGTATATCAAAGGCCCCGGCCCGGGCCGCGAGGCGGCTATCCGTGCGATTCAGGGAATGGGGATCAAGGTGCGCTTGATTGCCGACCTGACTCCGGTTCCGCATAATGGTTGCCGCCCGCCCAAGCGACGCCGCGTGTAGGAGCGATTCGTGAATCGCCCCTACTGAAATTTGGAAGGAAACAATGGCTAAGTATCTCGGTCCTGTTTGCAGACTTTGTCGCCGCGAAGGCGAAAAATTATTCTTGAAGGGCGCGCGTTGCTTGTCGCCCAAGTGCGCCATCGAGCGCCGCCCGTTTGCGCCCGGCCAGCATGGCAAGGAAGGCCAATTGAAGCGGAGCCGCACCTCGGACTTTGCTAACCAGTTGCGTGAGAAGCAGAAGGCGCGTCGGATTTACGGGGTGCTGGAGGCGCAGTTCCGGCGCTATTACGACCGCGCCATCCGCAGCACCGGCCTCACCGGCCAAGTGATTCTCCAACTGCTGGAGTGCCGTCTGGACAACGTGGTCTATCGTCTGGGCTTTGCCGAGAATCGCGCCCACGCCCGCAACCTGGTGACGCACGGCCACTTCAACGTGAATGGCCGCCGGACGGATGTGCCGTCCATGGTCCTCCAGCCGGGCGACGTGGTGGAAGTGCGGGACGGCTCTCGCAGCCGCACCTACTTTAAATCATTATCCGATGTGAGCGAGTCGCGGAACGCGCCGGGCTGGTTGAGCCGTGACCCGGCGAAACTTTCGGGCAAGGTTCTGCAGGCACCCAGCCGGCAGGAGATTGACACCAACCTCAACGAGCAGTTGATTGTGGAATACTACTCGCGCTAGGTCACTGGCGGGCCACATCGTCTGCCAATGGTAGACAGCGGGTCTGCCTCTACTTCGCCTTGCAAGCGGTACGCCAAATGGTTTGCAGGCGAGGAGGGCTGAGATTTGACTTCCAATAACAACATGGTCATCCCCAAAATTGAGCGTGACGCGATGTCGCGGAACTACGGGCGGTTCATCATCAGCCCGCTGGAATCCGGTTACGGCATCACGCTGGGCAACGCCCTGCGGCGCGTCTTGCTGTCGTCGCTCAATGGCGCGGCGGTGACTTCCGTCCGTATCAGCGATGTTCTGCACGAATTTTCGGACATCCCCGGCGTCAAAGAAGATACGATGCAGGTGATTCTGCAAGTGAAGCAATTGCGCTTGATCCTGCACGAAGGTGAAACGGCCCGCCTGCGCCTCGATGTGCGCGGCGAGGGCACCGTCACCGCCGCCGACATCGTTTGCCCGGCCGAGGTGGAGATCGTCAACCCCGATCTGTACCTGTTCACGGTGGACAACGACAAGGCCAAACTGGAAATTGAAATGACGGTTGGGCGGGGGCGAGGCTACTCGCCCGCCGAGGAACGAGGACGCTTGCCGATTGGCGAAATGCCGGTGGACTCGATCTACAGCCCGATCAAACGGGTGAACTTCGACGTTCAGCGCGCTCGTGTCGGCCAGAACACCAACTACGACAAGCTGGTGCTGGAAATTTGGACCGACGGCG
Source organism: Chloroflexota bacterium (assembly GCA_016197225.1). Taxonomy (NCBI): domain Bacteria; kingdom Bacillati; phylum Chloroflexota; species Chloroflexota bacterium. The sequence goes on along the minus strand of JACPWC010000003.1, from coordinate 2,778 downwards.
CGATGCGGCCCGAAGCGGCCTTGAGCGAGAGCGCCAAAATTCTGGTGAACCACCTGCGCTACGTGGCCGGCATCAGCGAAGAGTCGCTCACCCCGATTGCCCAGGAAGTGAACCTGCCGACCATCCCCAGCGAGATTTACGAGACGCCTATCGAGCAACTCGACCTCTCGGTGCGCGTGTTCAACTCACTCAAGCGCACCGGCATCACCACCGTCGGCGAAGTGCTCGACCACCTCAACCGCGGCCCGGAAGCGATGCTGGCCATCCGCAACTTTGGCGAGAAGTCGCTGAACGAGTTGTACGATAAACTGCGCGAGAAGGGTTACCTCAAAGACAAAGAGGGCGCGGCGACTGAAACAATGGAGAAGCAAGCATGAAACACCGAGTACATGGGCGCATTCTGAGCCGGCCCAGCGACGAACGCATTGCCCTGCGCCGCATTCTGCTCAGCCAGCTTTTTGACCTGGGCAAGATTACGACCACCGAGGCCAAAGCCAAAGCCATTCGCGGCGAAGCCGAGAAGATGATCACCGTCGCCAAGCGCGGCCTCAAGGCCGGCGCGGTGGAAGGCGACGAGGCGGCGGTGAAGGCCGGCAAAGTGAAGCAGGCCAACGCCCGCCAATTACTCAAAGGCCGCCTCGACGGCGACAAGATCGTTCGCAAGATTTTTGAAGAGATCGCCCCGCGCTATGCCGAGCGCAAAGGCGGCTACACCCGCCTGCTCAAGCTTGGCCCGCGCAACGGCGACGCGGCCCCGATGGTGATTTTGGAGCTGGTCGAAGAGTAGTCAGGTAGTCGAGTGGTCAGGTAGTCTGGTAGTCATATCGTCAGGCGACTACCAGACAAGGCGACCACAAGACCACAAGATTACAAGACCATTTTGGCACGTTACAAAGCGATCATCGAGTACGACGGCAGTGACTTCGCCGGGTTTCAGCGCCAGGCCCCCACGGTTGGGCCGACGGTGCAGGGAGAAGTCGAAGCGGCCCTGGCCCGAATCAGTGATGGCAAGCCCATCACAATCATGGGGGCTGGGCGGACGGACAGCGGCGTGCACGCCTCGGGGCAAGTGATTGCCTTTGAACTGGCGTGGGCGCACGGTGCGGAGGCGCTCATCCGCGCCCTCAACGCCAACCTGCCGCGAGCAATTGCGGCGCTGAGCGTGAGCGAGTGCGCCGCCGACTTTCACCCCCGCTTCTCGGCGCAGGGGCGGCGGTATTGTTACTCGATTTACAACGCGCCGATCCGGTCGCCATTACGTGAACGGTTCGCCTGGCAGGTGTGGCCGGCTCTGGACGTGGCGGCCATGCAGGCCGCCAGCCAGCACTTGCTCGGGCGGCACGATTTTGGAACGTTTGGCACAGCGCCCGAGCCGGGCGGCCACACCGCGCGAACAGTGCGCGAGGCCCGATGGGAACAAAGCGAGGGCGGCCAAACGCTCAACTTTTATATTGAAGCCGATGCCTTTCTGTACCGGATGGTGCGGAGCATCGTGGGCACGCTCAAGCAGGTGGGGCAGGGCGAGAGAACAGCCGCCGATTTTGTCGAGGCGGTTCAAGCGTCCGACCGAAGCCGGGCCGGGACTCCGGCTCCGCCCAACGGCCTGCGCCTGATTGAAGTGATTTACTGAACGGAGATGTGGTTCGTGGACAAAACATACGTTGTTAAAGGAAGTGAAGCAAAAGAGGAATGGTTCGTGGTAGATGCCGCCGGCCAAACCCTGGGGCGGGTTGCTTCCAAAGTGGCCGCCGTCCTGGTGGGCAAGCACGATCCTAAATTCACCCCCGGCGCTGATCTGGGCGACCACGTCGTCATCGTCAATGCCGAGAAAATTGTGGTGACCGGCAAGCGCCTGGATCAAAAAGTGTACTATCGCCACTCGATGTATCCTGGCGGCCTCAAGAGCGAGAGCCTGCGCCAGATGCTGGGCAAGCACCCTGACCGGGTGCTGACGATTGCCGTGCGCGGCATGTTGCCGCACAACCGCCACGGGCGCGCTCTGCTCAAGAAGCTCAAAGTGTACGCCGGGCCGGAGCATCCGCACTCGGCCCAGCAGCCAAAAGCGCTTTCGGTTTAGATAGTGTTGCCACGAATGACGCGAATTTGCACGAAGAAGAATTCGTGATCATTAGTGAAATTCGTGGCTGAAGAGGAAGAAACTTTATGGGTGACAATTATTTTCAAGGCGTAGGCCGGCGCAAGACCAGCACGGCCCGGGTTCGCATCTTCCCCGGCGGCGATGGCGCAGTGACGGTGAACGAGAAGCCAGGCAAAGAGTATTTCTCGCGCTACGGCGATCTGGAGGCGGTGACCGCCCCGCTCAAGGCAGTGGGCCAGGATGGCAAGTTCAACATCACCATCAAGGTCGAAGGCGGCGGCATCACCGGCCAGAGCGAGGCCGCCCGCCAGGGCGTGGCTCGCGCCCTACTGACCATGAACCCGGATTTGCGCAAGCCGCTTCGCAAGAACGGCTACCTGACTCGCGACAGCCGCGAGAAGGAACGCAAGAAGCCCGGCCTCAAGCGCGCCCGCAAGGCCCCGACGTATACCAAGCGGTAATTTTCAACTTCGCGACATTAGCAGACCCTTCGTTATCAGGAAGGGTCTGTTTGTTTTTAGTTCTGTAGCAACCACCGATTGCGCCGATTTCACGGATTTCGTAAATCAGGGCATAATCGGTGTAATCCGCGAAATTCGTGGCTGACATTTATGCCTGATACTAACCTCCGCCTCATCCTCCTCGCCTCGGCCAACTCCTACCGCGTCGAGTCGTTCGTG
>JACPWC010000002.1 GCA_016197225.1 Chloroflexota bacterium | reverse complement strand
GGACAGCCGAAGGGCACCGCCTGCCCACATATCCACAGCCCCTACGACGACGATGGTATCCACCCAATCTCCCGCAAGGGAACAAATTGCACCTTAGCCCAAGCCCTTTTTGTGTCTTGACAAAGGGGGCCACTATAGTTGAGAAGCCTGCTCTCATTTGCATCTGTGCAGTTGCTGTGAGTAATTTGCTCCGAGTCAGCGTTGTATCCCAGGCGATATTCTGTTCCGTTCTCGTCTTTGATTAGCCAGTATTGTTTTATCTGGTTGGGTGCGGCTGTGTCATTGATGCGCTTGATATACAAATTGCTCTGTTGTTGAGTGTAGTAAACACCTGAAGTGGCCCCGGCTGTAGCGGCAAGCAACTTGTAGCCGGTGCCATTGAAGAGCAGGGTAAACCTGTCTGTGCAGTCAGCCAAACTGCCGTTGCTATTACCGGTAATAGGGCCGTTCGCAGTATTTGGGCCTAAGTCGCGCACGATTTCGATTGTATTCAGCGACCACCCATGCCCCACCCAATCCGACTGATACCAAGCTTGCAATCCCGCTAGCTGTTGATTGTTATAGGCCAGGCTCAAGTTCGGTTGCAACCCATCCGGCCCGGGCGGTACAGCTATTGGATAGTTGTAGGTTGCCGCCCCAGTAAAAGTGTCTACCTGCGGGTCGCTATAGAGGAGAGACCACCCTGGATTAAAATCTCTGCTGACTCCAAAAATACTGAAGTGATCTACCCGGGCCTTGATTTTCAACGCTCCATCGGCGCTATCCAGGGCGAACGGGACTGGCTCCCAAAGTTGGGTTTGCTCGTTGAAATAGCCAAACCGGATAGTCCGGCCATCCACTTCCCCTGGCCTCAAACCTAACGGCGACAAATTAATCGTGAAGTCCAGCATTTCGGTAAACTTGGTGACGGCTTGCCCCTGATTTGGCCCGTTCGCTATCTGCGCCGTGACTTCGAAGGCAAAGATCGCCTTCTGGTTGCCTTTGGCGTCAAGAGGCGGCTGGGCCAGAGGTTGGTAGTTGACAGTGATAGGTTCAACCGCCGCACCGGCAGGAAAAGCAATGCTGACGTTGCCATCAGTGGAAGCAAGAATGCCGCCGGCAGTCACAATTTCAGTTCCGGCCCTCAACTTGCTAAATGGTGTTGCGGTTGGAGAGGGGATGTCTGTTGGAAGAGCAGTCGGTGTTTCAGTTGGAGGCTTTGCGGTAGCAGTGGGAGTTTCGGTAACAGGCGGTGTCTCTGTCGGCGTTTCAGATGGAATGTCGCTGGCGACAGCTGTAGACACAATATCAGTCGGCAAAGCTGTTGCCAATGGGTCAGGCGTTGCGGTGTCAGTTGGCAAGGCCAGGGCGGCTTGCGCCACCACTGAGGTGGACTGCAACACCAGGGCCAAGATAATAAGCAAGGAGACAAGGCGATGAACGAAAACGGCAAACTGCTTGACTTGACGACGCGAGACGGTCAGGTGACGCATAGGTATCTCCTCTGCTGGTTGCAAGGTGTGTTCGATTGAGTTTCGCTAACGACAAAAGGCACATTCCGCTGTTAAGCAAGCGGAATGTGCTGTCACTCAGGTATTCTGTTGGGTGGCGTGAAGTTGGCGGTGAAGCGTGAGGATGTTAAAACTAAATCGCCGGGAGTGAAGAGTGTGAGTGAGTGAGTGAGTAGAGTTTCATGCTAGCCTTCTCGATGGAGGTTATCGCAAGAAAATTTTTGAACTGCTCGACCGCTGACACACTACAACAAAACGTTTCACCGAGTCAAGCATTGGCGAAAATTTTAAGCCGACTCAGTACATTGTCACGTATTTGTCACGGTACATTGTCATGCTTCCACCATCTGCTCCGCAAAATCCGCCAACCACTCCGGCGGGATGGGTGTGGGGCGGCCAGTGGCCGGGTCTACAAAAACCCAAAGGGTTTGGGCGCGGGCGACGGTCTCCCCGTCGGCCATTTGAATCAGATAATGCCGGGTGGCCTGAGTCTCTTGCGCATCGTCAACGAAAGTAGTAATCGTCAACTCGTCGTCCATCGTGGCCGGCTGCCCGAAAACAAGGTGGTGCTGTTTGGCAAAGTAGGCAAAGCCAAAGTCTTCGGCGCGCTTCATGGGCCAGCCAACATACTCGGCAGAGTCCATCACCACTTCTTCAAGCAGGCTGAGAATGTGGGCGCTGTCCATATAACCCAACGGGTTGAGGTGGTGCCAGCGCACGCGGCGGCGGCCGGTGAAGGCGCCACGCGGCGCGGGCGGCGGTTCAGGGTAAGGCTCGCGGGCCGGCGACTCGGGCGGCATGTTGTTTGGGAAGAAGGCTCTGATGATCGCGTTCGGGGTCGGAGCCGACTCCAGGGTGTCAACGCCGATGAAATCCCAATCGCTGAAGACTTTGGCCGCTAACTGGCCGGTGCCGGCGATGATCAGCTCTTGTTCTAAACTCACATCGTCATTTCGCCAGTCGCTCATTCGGGTGATGACGTTCAGCGTTTCGCCATATTCGACCGGGCGCAGATATTCGATGCCAGTTTCCTGAAGCATTAATCGGGTTGGGCCGCTCGTTGGATCATAGCCGCCGCCGACGCACGCTTCGAGCGCGGCCTGCGTGGCGTAACGCAAGTAGTTGGCGTTGTTGACGTGGCCGTAAGGATCACATTCGTAGAATCGAATTGGGAAAGTGGCAGTGAAGGTGTGAGGCATGAACAGAAGCTCCTTTCAAATCAACTTATCTTTTATCTTCGCCGCAATATCGCCCAGGCCGAGGAAGTGCGCCGTCAATTCTAACTCATGCGCGCCGGGCGCGAGCGGGTGTCCGCGGGCGACGATGGTGAAGCGCTCGTTCGACGGAAGCTCCAGCGGCGCTTGCGGAGTGATGGTCGAAGCGCGGCGCGACTGGCCGCCGAACACCAGCTCGACTTGCGCCGGGTCAACGGTCTGCCCGTCCACGCGCAGTTCGCTCAAACTTTGCAAAGTCACCGGCATGGCCGGGTTGCGCAGGCTAAAGGCAAAGCCGTCTTCGGTGTGGCGCAAACTGCCGCTTTGATACACCTTGTTCAAGAGCAAGCCCGGCACGCGGCGCGGCGCTTTGTGCTCGCGCCGGACCGCGCCGGCCCGAAAGTCAAAATGGTTCTCAGCCAGCAGGCGGCGGCCCTGCCTCACCTGCGCCCGCAACGTGTACTCGCCTGCCCGGTTCAGCGGCAACTTCAGCAGATTCACTAATCGTGATCCTTCGTCGGCGCGCGTCAGAGTTGTGGTGAGGCGGCGAGACAAGAGCCGCCTGATCCAGTTGAGACGCGGCGAGTCGCGCCGCTCGATCCACGTTGTCACCGCCACCTGGCCCCCAAGCCGGTAATCGTCGTTGACCAGATAGAGGGCGACGGCCAGAGTCGCCCCAACCGGGTACACCAGGTGGAAGCCGCCTTCCACGGTGAAGCCGGGTTCAACATCAAGGCTGAGGTGAACCGGGCGCGAAGATTCGGCCAGCGCCTGATAGCCCGCTTTCGGCAGGCGATAGTAGTCCAACACCGACCAGGTAATGGCCGGCCAACCGTCGGTGAAAAGAAAATGGATGTAGCCGCCGACCGGATCGAACTTCTTCCGCCGCCACTGGTCAATCGCATATCGAATGAAGAAGGCTTGATACTCTTGACTGGCGGCAACGTAATCTGCAAGTGAAGTGAACTGCGGCGGCGCGCCCACGCCGGGGCTGGCCCAGAACACCGCTTGATAGCCGGCGTGCGCCCAACTCGGATCGTCGGAGTCTACGGGCCAGTCCGTGTTGGCAGTCGCCCAAAACGGCGAGTCGAGGTTGGGCAGGGCTTGCACGCCGAACTCGGTGGGAAAGGCCGGGCGCAGGTTGCGGTTGTCCGGCCAGCCGCCAGTGTACCAGCCGTGATACAGATGTTGATCGTATTCGCCCGAAGCGGCGATGACGGGCCGGGTGGAGTCCAACTCGCGGGCGCGGGCGGCGGAAGCTTCGTCCATTGGCCGGTTTACTTCAGCGTGGTGAACGTCGCCGCCCAGGAAACTGCCATCGGGCGTCCAGGGCGGCTCGTTGTGCATTGACCAGAGAACAACGCTGGGGTGCGAGCCGAGCAGGCGCACCATGTCTTCCACTTGAGCCTGCACGCTGGCGCGAAAGGCAATGTCTTCGTCCGGCGGCAGGTCGAAGGCGTACGTCCAGATGAGGGGAAAGTCGCACATGACCATCACGCCCAACTCGTCGCACAGGCGGTAAAAGTCGGGCGGGGCAACGTGGGCGTGGACGCGCAGGAGATCAAGGTTGGCGTTGCGGGCCAGGTCGAGGTCGCGGCGCAAGCCTTCGGGAATGACTCGGTTGAGGTAGAAATCGGAGACGTAGTTACTGCCTTTGGGAAAGATTCGCCGTCCGTTGAGTTGCCACTCCCAGCGGCCAGGCTCAATCACGGCTCGCACGCCCCTGACGCCGAAAGATTTGGTTATTGGTAATTGGTTATTGGTTAGTGTGAGTTGCGCCTGGTAGAGGCATGGCTCGCCGTGAGTCCAGGGGAACCAGAGACGGGGATTGGGTAGAGTCAGGTTGAATTCAAGAGTCTGGTGTTCATTGCCGGCCAGGTTTAGCGCCTGCTTGTAGAGCGCGCTTCGCGTGCCATCTCGCTCTACAAAATTGTGCGGGGCGATGTTCAACGCAAGTTCGGCGCTTTGCGAGTCGGGGGTGAGATTGCGCGTGGCGATCACAACTTTCAAGTTGGCCGCCTCAGCGCGCCCGCTTTGCCAATTGGGGTTGATCACTTCTGGAAAGATGTTGAGGGACTCGATCAGCACCGGGCCGGTGGCGTGCAGGCTGACGGGTTGCCAGAGGCCGATGGGAACCGTCCACTCGGTGGGCGGCGGCAGGTTTGGATAGAAGGCCGACGGATAGGGCTTGCAGTCCCAGTCGGCGAAAATTCCGGCGACGGCGGTTTTGCGCCGGAACTCTCCGGTCTCGATCGGGAAGCGGCAACGCACGGCCAGCACGTTTTCGCCCGGCTTCAACAAGTCGGTGACATCGAATCCGAACGGTTGAAAGTAGCCTTCGTGCAACCCCAGTTCAACGCCGTTGAGCCAGACGCGGGCGCGGTAGAACGCGCCGCCGAAGCGGAGAATGACTCTCTCCCCTCTCCTGTCGCCGTGCTGTTCGGCGACGGCGCGCAAGCGGGGGCCGGGGGTGAGGGCAAAATGGCAGCGATACCAAAGCGTGTCCTGCTCGGCGGTGGAGTGGCGCAGGTGGGGCAGACGAACAGTTTCCCATCCAGAGTCGGCGAAACCGGGGTCGGCGTAGCCAAGTTCAAGTCCCTGCCCTTCGTGCGCTATGGCAATCCGCCACTCGCCATCCAGCACTTGTGGCAAGCCGGGCAATGGCGCCAGCAGAGACAAGGGAGTGTTTCGCAGAGACATTCACCACGAAGGCACGAAGACTCGAAGTGTCACCAAGAAAAAAACTTGGTGTCCTTTGTGGCTTCGAGTCTTGGTGGTTAATCGTCGTCCTCAGGCGGGTTAGACGAGAGTCGCGAGCGAAGCCAGTTGAGGTCGAGCAGGCGGACGCTCTCTTGGATGGGCCGGGTTTGCAGTTTGGAGAGGGTGGCGCGCAGAGGGCGGCCTGTCTTGCGAATGAGAGCCAGGCGGCGCAGAAGGTAGTGCTGGAGGTGATCCAGGTCGGGCGGGTCGAGCGGGAGGTGAAAGCGGCGGCGAGCCGCGCCTATCCACTCGCGGCTCATCAGCTTGTCGAGCCGGCGCAGGTTGGCGGCGCTGAGGCGGTTGAGCGGATTCTCAAAGTGCCCCAACTGTTCGCGCAGTTGAGTAATGTCAATCATGCGGCGGGCCGAGGCCGGCGCTTGCCCGTGTGTGCCGAACTCATATTCAAACGGCATCGAGTAGATCGGCTTGCCGGCCAGGGCGTGCATTTCACACCACAGATACTTGAAGGCCAGCTTGGTGAGGCCCTCTTTCTCCAAACGGCGCATTGAAACCGGAATGTGGGCCCCGGTGAGCACGCCGAACTCGCCGTGTTTGGCGGCGCGCTGGACGTAGTCGTGGTCTTCGGCCAGCTTCACTTGTTCGTCGAAGCCGCCGATGGCGTCGTGCACTTCGCGCTTCACCAGAATGCAGAAGCCGGGCGCGTGCGGCGAGAAGGGCTGAACGATTTGCAGATAAAGATTAGTGGCTTCGGCGATGAGGTGATCCGAGGTGCCGGCGTCCTCGTCGAGCGGGGCCATGAGGCAGGTGGCGACGACGTAGCCTTCGCGCCTGAACTCGGCCAGCGCCCGGCCAATGAAGTTGGGCCGGGGCAGAACGTCGGCGTCGAGGAAGAATAAGAGATCGCCGGTGGCGACGCGCGCCCCGGCGTTGCGGCCAGGGCCAGGCCGCCCGCCGCGCACGACGGTTGCCCCTTTGGCCCGCGCCAGGTCCTGCGTGCCGTCTTTCGACCCGGCGTCGGCGACGATGATCTCGTCGGGCTTGCGGGTCTGGGCGTTGAGGGCGTCGAGCAGGGCCGGGAGCGACGAAGCTTCGTTGAGGCTGGGAATGATGATGCTGAGGCGAGTCATGGGCTTCTCCTGAATAATCTTCTTGGCCGCGCGCCGACGTAATCTTAGCGCAAATAAGCTTTTTACACGATCTGATCATAGCGCGGCTTCCAGCCGCAACCAAAAGGGGGTCTCCCGGCTTGAGCGTGAATTGGGACGCAGACGCAAAGCGCGCAGATGAACGCAGATTTTGTTTTTTATCAGCGAAAATCAGCGCGCAGAGCGTCTGCGTCCCAAAACTTTTTTTCACGTTAAATCTGGTAGAGCCTTTTTTTCTTTATCTGCGTAAATCCGCGTCCAATAATCTTCGCCGCCAGCGCAGTTCTTGCGGGGTAATATTATATAATTCGAGGCAATACCAAACGCTTGATAAGGAGTCCCTATGTCCAAATTCGTTGAGTTTCCACTTGAAGGCGGCGGCACGATCTTGATTGAAGCCGAAGACGACAACAAGGCGACGGGCGGTTTCGTCCGTTCCGGGGCTGGCGACGCGGCGAAGGAGGCCGCCGAGCAAGCCAGGCAATCGTTCGATGCCGCCATTGACAACGTGCGCAAGTCGGCCAATTTGCTGGTGACGAAACTGCGCGACCTGAGCGAGCCGCCGGACGAAATGGAAGTCACGTTCAGCCTCAAGGCTTCCGGCGAGCTGGGCAACATTGCCGTTGGCAAGGCCGGGGCCGAGGCGAATTACAGTGTGAGGTTGACGTGGAAGAAGGAAGGGAAGGAAAACAAGGACGGGAAGGAAAAAGGGAAGAAGGAGTGAGCGGCTGTTTGATAGGTGGCAGTTCGCGAAGCGTGCCACCCGCCGCACGCTCCACGCACTGCGGCGGAACATCGAGATAAGCGGGCAAGAGGAAGATGTGCTTCTCTAATCCGCTAGGGACCCTGGTTCACACTTCACCTTTGTTCCTGCGGTGGAAGCTTCCCAGCAATGACCAGGTAATCGTTAGAAAAAGGTTGACGGGCGGATTAGAGCGTCTAACCATCGCTTACATTGCCTAACTTAACAGCATTGCCTCCTAAACTAAAATCATGACCTCCTCCCTCTCCTCCAGCATCGTCGCCGTGCTCGACCCGAATGGCCGGGTTGTGGGCACAGGCTTTGTCGCGGGCGCGCGGCTGATCATTTCCTGCGCTCACGTCGTCAGTGGCGCGGGGGGCCAGCCCGGCGGCGCGGTGCGGGTGCGTTTCCACCTCGGCGGCGAAGTCCGGCCAGCGGCAGTTGCCCAATGGGACGCGGAAAACGATCTCGCCATCTTGCGCCTCTCGGGCGAATTACCGGCGAGCGTCGCGCCGCTCAGTTTGGGCAAGTCGGCGGAGGCGACCGGCAAGCCCTTCCGCGCCTTTGGCTACCCGGACGTTGGCACGGATGGCTCGAACGCCGACGGCGTGATCACCGGGCCGACGCGCGGCAAGGACGGGCAGGAACTGCTTCAACTCAAGTCGTCGCAGTTGGCGCAAGGGTTCAGCGGCGGGCCGGTGCTGGTGAATGACATCGTGATCGGCGTTGTCACCGCCGTCTATCATACCGACCGGACGTTGAAGAATTTCGACACGGCCTGGGCGATCCCCATTGAGTTGGGCCGCCAGCTTTCTCCCGAACTGGCCGCGCCGGAACCCGCCTACTGGCCCCTCGGCCATTCGTACGCCGTCTCGCCGAACTTCACGGGCCGCATTGACGAGCGCGCGGCGTTGAGTGCCTGGCTGAACGACGGGCCGACGGTGCTGGTCGTGCGGGCGCTGGGCGGCTTTGGCAAGAGCGCGCTGGCCTGGCACTGGTTGCTGAACGACGTGGACTCGAAGCAGTGGCCGCGCGCGCTGTGGTGGAATTTTTACGACGAGCGAACGTTTGAAACGTTCGTGGCCGAGGCGCTGGCTCACCTCGGCCTGGAGGCGCGTACTCTCGGCCCGCGCCAGCAAGCCGACAAGCTGTTGGAGCAGTTGACTCACTCCGGCACACTCCTCATCCTCGACGGCTTCGAGCGCGCCCTCCGCGCCTTCGCCGGCATGGATGCGGCGTATCAGGGGGATGAGCCTAGCCCCCACCCCGGCCCTCCCCCGTCGGAACAGCACCGACAGGGGAGGGAGTCAGACTCCCCTCCCCTGCGCCGTGCGGTTCGGCGCGGGGGAGGAGCTGGGGGTGGGGGCCGGGGCGAAGACTGCCTCAGCCCCATCGCCGAGCACTTCCTCCGCAGCGCCGCCAGCCACCCCAACTTGCGCGGGCGAGTCCTGCTCACGACCCGCCTCCGTCCGCGCGTCCTCGAAGGCCACGACCGCGCCCTCCTGCAACACTGCCGCGAGATCGAACTGAACGCCCTCAGCCCCGCCGACGCCGTCGCCTTCTTTGAGGCGCAGAAGGTGCGCGGCAACCGGGCCGAGATCATGGCCGCCTGCGATCCGTATGGCTACCACCCCCTCAGCCTGCGCCTGCTGGCCGGGTTGATCGTGAGCGATTTGCGCCAGCCCGGCGACATTGCCGTCGCCCGCCGCCTCGACGTGAGCGGCGACCAAATCCAGCGCCAGCATCACGTCCTCGAACAATCCTTCGACAGCCTGATCCCGCCGCGCCGCAAACTGCTCAGCCGCATTGCCTGTTTTCGCAACCCGATGACCTACGAGGCCATTCGCGCCATTGCCGACGACGTGACGACCGACGCCGCCTTCGACGCTCACTTGCGCGACCTTATCTCGCGCGGCCTCCTGCACCGTAATACGGGCGGGTCTGAGACCCGCCCCTACGACCTGCATCCCATCGTGCGCCGTTATGCCTACGACCGGCTGACCGATAAAACTGCCGCCCACACCCGCCTGCGCGCCTATTTCGTCGTCATTGAAGTCCCGCAGAAATTCAAAACCCTGGAAGAACTCACGCCGCTGATTGAGCTATACCACCACACCGTGCGCGCCGGGCAGTATGATGAAGCGCGCACTCTTTTCCAACACCGCATCAGCCAAGCCACCTATTATCAATTCGGCGCGTATCAGTTGCGGATTGAATTACTGCACGCCCTGTTCCCCGACGGCGAAGACGGGCCGCCGCGCCTGAAGGACGAGGGCGCTCAAAGGTGGACGCTAAACTCGCTGGCGAACTCCTACAGTCTAAGCGGTCAGCCGCGCCGGGCTGTGCCGCTTTTTGAACGACAAAATGCTATTTGCGAGAAACAGGGCGACAAGAAGAATCTCGCCATTGGCTTGGGGAACGTGGCCGATGACCAAATGCACATTGGCGCATTGCGCGCCGCCGAGGCCAACCTGCGCCGCAGTATTGCCCTGTGCCGCGAGACCGAGGATGAGTTTTGGGAGGCGGTTGGGCATCAGTTCTTGGAGCGCTTGCTAGCTTATCGGGGTGAGTGGGAGGAGGCGGAGGGGGAATTGGCGACAGCGTTGGCGGTGTTTGAGAAACAACAGCATGTGCAGATGCAAGGAGTTACATGGGCTTATCGGGCGCTGAGGGCGTCCTTGATGGGGCGGGTTACTCCACCCTCACCGCATCCCTTCGGCACGCTCAGGGCAAGCTCTTCGACTGCGGGCAACGGAGAATCACCGTTGCCCTCCGCTCAGGATGCTACGACGGGGACGGGGGTAGAAGCCGCCCGCCGCGCGCTGGAACTGGCGGATGAAGATGCTCGCACAACTTATCCGGTTGAGCGCGACTACGTGCGCGCCCACTGGCTCCTGGGCGCGGCCCATCGCGCGAACGGGGAGTACGACGAGGCCGAGCGCCATCTGAACGAGAGCCTCACCCGCTGTCGGAGCATCAACGCTGTTGATGGCGAAGCCGACATTTTGATTGACCTGGCCCGACTGCGTGCGGCGACGGGCGAGGCCGGGGAGGCGGCGCGGCTGGCGGGCGAGGTGCTCACCATCGCCGGGCGCTGTGGCTACGCCCTGCAGGCCGCAGACGCGCATTTGGAGTTGGCGAAGCTGGCCTTGCGCAAAGACCTGTTAGGCGCTTCGCGAAACCTAACAGGTCTGGCGGTTGATCACGCCCGCGCCGCCCGGCAACTGGCCACGTGCGACGGCGAGCCATACGTCTATCGCGTGGCGTATGATGAGGCCGGGGCGTTGTTGGCGCAGTTGGGCGAAGGGACGGAATAAATACTGTGGGCAATCCTGCTTTCTTAGGTGACTGTCAGGGGGCGGCTGGTACGCTGAATTTTCAGGATATATACGCCCCCTGACAGTCACCTTCCGGACAGTTAAAAATTCGTTAGCGGGATGTTTGGTTTTTTCAGTCGTCATCAGAGCACGGATTTGCTGAATGAACGGATTGGAATCCGCTCATTCTGGAGATCCGTGCTATGTGGGCCAGACATATGACCTCAAACCTTAAACCTCTCGGCGATTTCCAACTTCTCACCAACCACGACGACCGCGTCGTGGCCACCGCCTCTCGCGGGGCCATCGAGATCGCCCCCACCCCCGGCGGCACTCTGCGCATGCGCCTCAGCCACCGCAAGCGATTGCCCAAGTATCACTCGCTCACTGTTCTCCCCTCCCCTGTTCCGCGTTCTTCGCGGGACGGGGGAGGGGTTGGGGGTCGGGGTGGGGGCTTCTCTGTGGTGAATGGAAATCTAAAGGCCCAACTTCAATTCGATCCACTCGCCCTCAGCTTCTCGTTCAAACGCGGCCCGGCCTTTGCGGTGGATGTGGCGCTGGGCGCGCGCGATGAGCAAATTGTCGTCCGCAAAATGCTAAACCCCGGCGAGCATATTTACGGGCTGGGCGAGAAGACGGGCTGGCTCGACAAGCGAGGCCGCAAATACAAAATGCGCAACAGCGACGTGTGGCTGGAGAACCCGGCCGGAATCGGCAACGCCACCGACCCGCTCTATGCCAGCTTCCCGGTCTTCGTCGTGCACAGCGCCAACGGCAGTTACGGCATCTTCGTGGACAACGCCGAGTTCGTCGAGTTCGACTTCACCGGCGACGATTGGTATGAGTCGGCTACCGGGTGTTTACTTGGGACAAGAAACGATTCCGGCAACCCAGGCAGTTGACGGCTGACCTGAGGGCCAACGGCTTCCACCCGATCACCATTGTTGACCCCGGAGTCAAGGTGGACGATGCGAACGCATACAAAATCTACGACGAAGGCCGCGCCGGCGATCACTTCATCAAGCATACAAACGGCGACGAGTACAACGGCAGTGTGTGGCCGGGGCGGAGCGCCTTCCCCGATTTTCATCGCGCCGAGACGCGGGCGTGGTGGGCTGGGCTTGTGCGCGAGTGGCTGGCCGACTTTGGCCTGAGCGCGATTTGGAACGACATGAACGAACCGGCCAGCACCGACCTCACCGGCCCGATCCTGGACGCGCGGCACGACGGCGGCAAATTGCTCCATGCCTCGGCGCGCAACACCTACGGCCTGCAAATGGCCCGCGCCACTTACGACGGCATGTTGCAACACGACCCCGACTCGCGCCCGTTCATTCTCACCCGGGCCGCGTTCAGCGGCGCGCAAACCGTGACTTCGTTGTGGGGCGGCGACAACAATGCGCAATGGGAACATCTCGCGGCCAGCCTGCCAATGCTGATGAATTTGGGTCTGTCGGGCATGCCGTTTGTGGGTGTGGACATCGGCGGCTTCGGCGGCGACTCGAACGGCGAACTGCTGGCCCGCTGGACTCAAGTCGGGGCGTTCTATCCGTTCTGCCGCAACCATACTGCCACCGGAACCAGAGCGCAGGAACCGTGGGCGTTCGGGCCGGAAGTGGAAGCCATTTGCCGAAAGTACATCAGCCTGCGCTATCAGCTTTTGCCGTATCTCTACAACTTGTTTTACGAAGCCTCGCAAACCGGCGCGCCCATCATGCGCCCGCTGGCCTGGCATTACCCAAAAGACCCGGTCACCTTCAACCTCAACGATCAATTCATGCTCGGCCCGAATCTCCTCATCGCGCCCATCCTCGCGCCCAGCCTCACCGCCCGCGCCGTGTATCTGCCGAAGGGGCGCTGGTATCGTTGGAGTGCGGGGCAATTTGGCAAATTGCCCTACATTGACGGCCCAACCCACCTCATCGCCGAGGCGCCGCTCGACGAACTGCCTCTCTTCGTCCGCGCCGGGGCTATCATTCCGACCTGGCCGCCGGCCCAACACACGGACGCGATTGATCGCGACGATGTGACTCTGCACATCTGGCCGGGGGAGGGCGCGTTGGATTTTTATGAAGACGATGGAGCGACTCGCGGAGGCGATTATCGCCTCACCCGGTTCAAAGTTACAGCCGGCTCTGACGGGGTGGCCGTTCACTGGGGCAAGCCCAGAGGCAGGTGGCAACACAATAGAGCCGCATTACGTTTTACGTTTCACGGCCCAACCCTCTCCACCGCCCGCCTCGACGGCCAGCCCGTCGCCGTCAGGCGGAACACCATTCGCCTCAAGGACGACGGGCAGAAGCATAACCTGGTCGTCAGATAATCCTCCTCTCAAGACGATGCGGTATCCTGCCCCACAACTTTCTACCGAAAAGGAATCAATCTTGATGCTTCGCAAACTGAGTTTTACATTGACCGTTGCCGCCCTGCTGTTGACCGCTTGCTCCAGCCCGGCCACCGAAGCGCCAGCCACCGCGTCGCCCGCCGCCCCGGCCACGGCGGCTGAACCGTCGGCATCCGGCGACGACATTCGCACTTACAGCATCATCTCAGACGAGACCAAAGCTTCGTACGCCGTCGGCGAAATCATCATCAACCAGAACAACCAGTTCAACCTGGCGGTTGGAACCACCAACACCGTGAGCGGCGACATCCACCTCAACTTCACTCATCCCGAGCAAAGCACCGTCGGCCCGATCACGGTGGACATCAGCGCCCTCAAGTCGGACAGCAAGCGGCGCGACGAGGCCATTCGCAAGGACTGGCTGGAGTCGGCCAAGTATCCGCTCGCCACTTTCACGCCCACCGAGATCAAAGGCCTGCCAGACGAGTACGCGGATGGCGCAGAGATTACGTTTGAGATTGTCGGCGATCTGACGATTCGCGGCGCCACCCGCTCGACAACGTTCAGCGTGAAGGCGACGTTGAAAGACGAAAAGCTGACGGGCACGGCCACGGCCACCGTTCTGATGACCGACTTCAATTTTGAAGCGCCGAACATCGCCGGCATCCTCAAAGCCGAGAATGAGGCCAAGCTGGAGTTGAAGTTCGTGGCCCTGCCAACGTCTTAAACACTCTCAACTAATTTGCCGGCGGGCACTCTCGCGCAAATTTCGAGAGGTCGGCCACCAGCAACGCCGGGTTGCTGGCCAGCGCGTCGAAGAGCAGGCCCGAATGCCCCGCCCCCGGATAAACCACAAACTCGCTCTGCACACCAGCCGATTCCAGCTTGGCCTGGAAATTTTCCGACATGCTGATCGGTACCGTCTCGTCGGCGTCACCGTGAATCAGCAACGCGGGCGGCAGGTCAGGCCGGACGTAAGTGGCCGGGGAAGCCGCCGTGAAGTTGGCCGGCCCTTCCATCACCGCCGTCATGATCGGCGCAGTTCCGCCTTTTGAGCGCTCAAAGTCCATTTGGGCGTTGATGTCATAGACGCCGCTGATGCCGTAGTAACCGCACACTTCGGCTGACGAGTGGCCGTATTTTGCCAGCCACTGCTCGTCCAGCAGGGCCAGCGCCGTCAGGTGCGCCCCCGCCGACTGCCCGCCCAGCGCCACTCGCGCCGGGTCGCCGCCATAGTCGCGAATGTTCTCCAGCACCCACGAGAGCGCCGCCGCCACGTCGTCGGTCTGTTCGCGGTATTTGCCCTCCGGGTAAATGCGGTAGTCGGGCACGACGACGATGACGCCCTCTGGCAGAAGCCGTTGGGCGACGGGCGCGTAAAGCTCTTTGTTGCCGCTGTTCCAACTGCCGCCATACACGTAAACCAGAACCGGATAGCCCAGATCGGTCCGATCCGGCGAGGCCGGGTCGGGCTGGTAAACGTCCAGCTTTTGCCGGGGCTGAGAACCGTAGGCAACATCTTTGGCGATGTATTGATACTCGGCGTAGAACTTGTCGCCGATGCGCTTGGCGTTGAGCAGGCGCAGGTTGTAGTTGATCTCTTCGCGGTTGACGAAGTAGTAGATCGTTCCGGCGGCCAGCGCGGCCCCGGCCAGAGTCAGCCAGAAGCGCCGGGTTTTGAAAACGGATTGAACGGATTTTACGGATGATAATTTAGTCATTGGAGATTAGAGATTGGAGATTAGAGATTAGAGATTGGAGATTAGAGATTGGGATTTTGGGGTTTGAGATTTGGAATTTTTATTCCTTCGCCAACCGCCCATCCAGGTCCAACTCTCCCGCCGCGCCCTGCATGGCAACCAGCACGTTGCCCACGTGAGTCCACAGGTCGAGTTGGCCGTCGAAGCAGGCCCGGCTGAAGTCGGTGGTGACGGCTTCCACGTGGAGGCGGTCTACCCCAGCGGCGAAGTTTGCGGTCTTCCATTTCTTCTTGACCGAGCTTAGTTCCACGTCGGCGATGTTTTTGTTGGGGCGGACGAGGGCGGTGGCGATGATCAGGCCGGTGATCTCGTCGCAGGCCAGCAGGGCAAAGTCAATCGGCTGTTCGCGCTCCACGCCCGTGCCTTCGGTGTAGTGCGAGAGAATAGTGCGGATGATGCCCTCGTCCACGCCGCGAGCGCGCAAGATGTCAGCGCCTTTGATGGGATGCTGATTTAGATCGGGATGTATTTCCCAGTCGAAGTCGTGGATGAGGCCGACAAAGCCCCACCGTTCTTCGTTCTGGTTCAGGCGGCGGGCATACCAGCGCATGGCGGCTTCCACGGCCAGCATGTGCCGCCGTAGGCCAACATCCTTGACGTGCTCGGTGACCAGTTCCCAGCCGAAGTTACGATCCATAAGTTGGTTTCTCCCTGTGCAATTCGAGACGATAGACGACGGGCGGCAGACGACAAACAGTCGTCCTTCGTCTATCGTCCATCGTCTCGCAAAGCGGTCTGTCGCCTTTCTTCAATCAATCGCTCCAGCCGCGCCTTCACTTGCGGCCACTCGTCGTCAAGGATGCTATAGAAGACCGACGTGCGTTGGTGGCCGTCGGGCATGAGGGTGTACTTGCGGAAGACGGCTTCGCGCACCGCGCCCAGCCGTTCGATGGCTTTCTGCGAGCGTCCGTTGCGCAAGTCGGTGCGGAACTGGACGCGCACACAGTCCAGAGTCTCGAAGGCATGTTGCAACAGCAAATATTTGCTCTCGGTGTTGGCGACGGTGCGCCGAAAAGCCTTGCCCAGCCACGAACCGCCGATCTCAAGCGAACGGTTGTGAGGCTCAATCATCAGGTAGCGCGTTGCGCCGACGGTTTGGCCCGAAGCCCGGTGAACGATGGCAAACACGAGATCCGTGCCTTGACTCTGCCGCCTCAGCATCTCTTCCACCCAGCCCTGCATCTTCACCGGCGAGTCAATCGCGCCATAAGGCAGGTAGCGCCAGATGTCAGGATCGTTCCCCACTCCCCACAACGCTGGCGCATGATTCACTGAAAGCGGCTCCAGCCGGACGTGACGGCCAATGAGAGTAATGGGTTGAATGTCCATTAAATGAATGACAACAGATAGCAGACGACGGACAACCATCGTCGTTCGTCTGTCGTCCATCGTCTAAATCGAACTTGTTTCTACCAGCGGCTCCAATGCCGCCAGCCGCTGGCTCGCCTCGGCGCGAAGATCGCCGGTGACGACGGGCAGGTCGGCTCGCCCGACGGCAAATGAGGCGGCCACGGCGCCATAAAGGCCAGCCGTGACCAGGCTGTGCGACTCAAGCCAACCGGCGAGGAAGCCGCCACAGTAAGCGCCGCCCGCGCCAGATGAATCGTTCACGGCCATCCCGAATGCCGGGATGACGACGGCTTGCCCGGTCTGGCCTTCGGCAATCAAAGAGCCGCTTTCGCCCATTCGCAAAACAATTAGCCGCGCCCGAGATTCTCCGGCTTCGATCAATCGTCGCACCAGGCCGCGCGGCGAGCCGGGGCCGACCAGCGAAGCGGCTTCGGCCACGTCCGGCGAGAAAATATCCGCCGCGCCGATCAGCTTCCACAACGCTTCTGGCGAAGGCGGTTGCGCGGCAGGTTTGAGGGGCGCGAGGCTCACCACCCCGCCCGCGCGCCGCAAGCGGGCGGCAAATTGCAGGTCAGGCTGATCAAGATTGACGTTGAGATGAAAACCAGCGGCGGCGGGAAAGTGCGCGGCGCTGTCGGCGGCCTCCCCGACCGCGTCGCTCCACAGCCTCAGGCCAAACGTGGCAGAGACGCTATCAAAGGCAATGAGCATCAGTCAACTATGGCGAAGGCGCGCACCGGAAACGTGCCGAAGGCTTTGACCTTGACCGGCGCGGCGAAAAAACGGCAACCGGAATCGGGAAGCTGGCCAAGGCCACAGAGATGCTCGACGATGGGAATGTCGGCCCCGAGCAAGGTGCTGTGGACGGGGCGGCGGCCATCGGTGGTGTCGTCAATGTTGAGCGAATCAATGCCGACCAGGGCCGCGCCCGAGTCGGCCAGGAAGTTGGCGGCATCGGCGGTGAGGAAGGGGTGACCGTCGAAGTATTGATCCGTCCGCCAGTGTGCGTCCCAGCCGGTGTGAACCAGCACCGCTTTGCCGCGAACATCCAAACCCTTGAAAGCGGCCTGGGGGATGGCGCGTCCAGATGCCCGAATCACCACCGTGTCTAAATTGACGAGCGAGGCCAGGTTGAGTTCGGAGAGGTCTTTGCCGTGAGCGTAACGGTGAAAAGGGCTGTCCACGTAAGTGCCGGTATTGGCCACCATTTCGATCTTGCCAATGTAAAACTCCGTGCCTTCGGCGTAGTGGCTCCGCGACTGTTCGCGGCTGAGGTAGTCGCAAATGATGGGCGCGGGCAGACCCTTGTAAGTGATCAGGCCATGCTCGACGGTGTGGCTGACATCAATGAGTTGAGTGGTCATGTTGTCTCCAGTCAGAGAGTTTCGAGCAAATCGTTTTTCGTCAGCCGTTCTTTGAACAGCGCGACTTTGGGAAAGTCCTGGGGCATGGGGCTGATTCTAACAGATCGCCGCACAGAGTCGTGTATACTTTGCCCATGCTGTTCACGCGTCAGAAGCTTGAAGAAAACGAGATGGTCACGCTTGCGCCTTACGGCCTCAAGAGCCGCCACTCACAGGGCCGCGCTTACCCCGAAGACGAGCCGCGCGACCGCACCGCCTTCCAGCGCGACCGCGACCGCATTTTGCACACCACCGCCTTCCGGCGGCTTGAATACAAGACCCAGGTCTTCGTCAATTACGAAGGCGACTACTACCGCACCCGCCTCACCCACACTTTGGAAGTGGCGCAGATCGGGCGAAGCATTGCCCGCGCGCTTGGCGCAAACGAAGACTTGGTGGAAGCGATCTGCCTGGCCCACGACCTCGGCCACCCGCCGTTTGGTCATTCGGGCGAAGTGGCCCTCAACAAGCTGATGGCTGATCACAACGGTTTCGATCACAACAAGCAAAGCCTGCGCATCGTCACCAGACTTGAACGCCGTTACCCCGACTTCCCCGGCCTCAACCTGACCTGGGAGACGCGCGAGGGCATCGTCAAGCACGAGACCGAGTACGACATTGCCGACGCTTCCGACTACAACCCTGACTTGCGCGGCCACCTCGAAGCCCAGATCGCCAATGCCGCCGACGAGCTGGCCTACACCGCTCACGATCTCGACGACGGCTTGCGCTCCGGCCTGATCACGACGGCGACTGTGGACGGCAGTGCGCTGTGGGAACAGACCAAAGCCAGCGTGGGCTGGGGCGGCGGCCTGCTCGACGATCTCAACCGCCACCGTTTGATTCGCCGGTTGATCGGCCTCGAAGTATCCAACCTGGTGGAGGCGGCCTCGGCCCGGATCGAGGCCAGCGGGGCGGGATCGGCGCTCGACCTGCAAAAGCTGGATCACAATGTCGTCGGCGGGTCGGACGATTTCAAA
This sequence comes from Chloroflexota bacterium, assembly GCA_016197225.1. Lineage (NCBI taxonomy): Bacteria > Bacillati > Chloroflexota > Chloroflexota bacterium. Next base: position 13,061 of record JACPWC010000002.1, on the reverse strand, counting down.
GTCAAAAACCGCGAATTGAAGTCGTTGCTGTACAACAACATGTACCGGCACTATCGGGTGGTGCGCATGGCAACCAAAGCCGAAAAGTTTATCTCGGAGCTTTTCAACGCCTACGCCGCCGAGCCGGCCCAACTGCCGCCGGGCGCCCGCAAGCGCGTGGAGGAAGTGGGCCTGCACCGCGCCGTGTGCGACTACATTGCCGGAATGACGGATCGCTACGCGCTCGACGAGCACGCCAAGTTGTTCGACCCGCACGAGAGGCCGTAAGCTGAAGGATGAAAGCCGAAGGATGAACTCGCGGCGTTCATCCTTCATAATTCATCCTTCATCCTTTATAATTTGCGCCATGACTGAAACGTACTTAACCCCCGAAGGCGCGGCCAAAGTGAAGGCCGAACTGGAGCGCCTGAAATCTGTTGAACGCACAGCCCTGGCCAAGCGCCTGCGCGACGCCATTCAAATGGGCGACCTGTCGGAAAACGCCGACTATCACGCGGCCAAAGAGGATCAGGCCTTCCTTGAGGGCAAGATTCTTGAGCTTGAGGAGACTCTGCGCCGGGCCATCATCATTCAGGAGCAGGTCGCCACCGACACGGTGCAGGTGGGCAACCGGGTGACGGTGCAGGAAGAGGGCGAAGACCCCGAAGTGTTTATTCTGGTGGGGGCCAGGGAAGCCAGCCCGCGCGAGGGAAAAATCTCCAACGAGTCGCCGGTGGGGCGGGCGCTGTTGGGGCGGCAGGTGGGCGACACCGTCCGCGCCGCCACGCCGCGAGGCGAGCTGGTGTTCAAGATTTTGAAGATTGAGTGACCGGGCATTATCCACCCAGACTTCCGAAGTCTCGCCGCTCTTTGGCGTTTCGGAAGTCTGGAGAATGCTTAAACAAAAAGCCCGGCAGTGCGCCGGGCTTTTGTTTTTAGGCCGCCTTCTTCCAGGCGGAGATTTCAAGCGTCAACTGTTGGAAGAACGAGTTGGGCGGAAGCGGGCCGCTGCCGTACTGCAAATCCACGATGCGGGCTTCCACTTTGAGGGTGGCGGTTTCCATTCTCACCACCTCGCCCGACCGGGCCATCACCGGCTCACCCTTGGAGGCCAGCTTGTTCTTCAAGGCTTCGTCGCGGAAGGCGTGATCACTCATCACCACTTTCGTCACCGTGCGAATGTCGTTCTTATCGAACAGCCATACCTCAAAGGCCGTCACCTTCTTGGGGTCGCCCACGCCGATCGTTTCGCCGATGCCCACGCCGCACTCGCCCAAAAAGTCGCCCTGTTGATCGTCCACGCTGAACGACTCGTCGTAGAGATCGTTGCCCAGCATGTAAGTAGTCTTGAAGGTCGAGATCGGTTCTTCGCCCGGCGCGTAAGCAATTTCGGGCTGGACGATTTGCGCCGTGGAACCGGGGGCCGGGGTGAAGCCGCCGGGTGTGGCGCGGCTGGTTTTGGGAGCAGGGAGCGAGCCGCGGGAACTCATGAAGAACGCGCCGCCCCCGCCAAGAACCAGGAAGAGGACCACCACCCCGCACAAAGGAAGCACGTTTAGGATGGCGCCTAAAATGCCGCCGCCAGTCTGTTGGACGGGGACAAAGGCCGTAAGGGGCTGAAGCTGGGCCAGGCGCAACCGTTCACCATCATCGCTGGCGGCGCTGGTTGCCAATTGAATGGCGGCTTTGGCGGCGTCGGGGCTGCCAAACTCGTTCAGCCGAAGTTGAGCTTTCCCCAGGTCGGTATTAACTTGAAGCGAGTCGGCCACCATTTGCGCATACTGCGCCTTTAAGTCGTCCCGCAGGAATGCCGGACTGGCATTAATCCACTGCACCGGCCATACCTGCCAGGCCATTGTCAGGCCAACGGCCAGGCCGAAGATAAAGCAGAAGACGACAAGGAGTATCGTGTTGGTTGAAACAATTGGTCTCATTTTCCACTCTCCAGCAATTCAACGGTAAGCCTAAGCTTCTGTAGGGCGAATTGACAATTCGCCATTTCAATACAGCCTCTAAGCTCACGCGGGTCTGTTAGGGCACGTAATATGGCACAAAATTCCTAAAGATGCAACTGGCGTGCCAGGCAAAAAAGAACAACGGATTCGACGAATTCAACGGATTAACACATCCGCATCATTCATCGAATCCGTTGATCAGAGACAGCCAGTGCTGTTACCAGGCTATACTGCCGGTTCAGCCACCAGCGCGTCCAGCGCCGTCAATTTTTCGCACACGGTGCAAACGGCTGAAGTCTTGTTAGCAATCACCAGCAGGCCGTTGCAGTGCGGGCAGGGTTGCTTGAGGGGCCGCTTCCACGAAGTCCAGTCGCAGTTCGGGTAGTTGGCGCAACCGTAAAACACGCGGCCCTTGCGCGTCTTGCGCTCGATCAAGTCGCCGCCGTCCTTCGGGCAGATCACGCCCACCTTCTCCAGCCAGGGTTCCAGGTGGCGGCACTCCGGGAACCCGGAACAACCGATGAACTTGCCGTAGCGGCCATAACGAATGACCAGCGGCTTGCCGCACACCGGGCAATCGCGCCCGACCAGTTCGGGGCCGGTATTCACCTGTGGCATGTCGGCCTCGGCGGCCTTCACCTGGGCCGCAAACGGCTCGTAGAACTCGCGCAGAACCGGAACCCACTCGCGCTCGCCGTCGGCGATCTCGTCCAGCTCCTCTTCCATCCGGGCCGTGAAGCCCAGGTCTACAATCTCTGGAAAGTGATCCACCAGCAGGGGGTCGCCGTCGGCCAGCTCCGGGAGGCGTTTGCCCTCGCCCTCCGCCGGGTCAACGACGACGGCATCTTCGTCCTTTGCTTCTTCATACACCGCCATGAATCCCAAAAACTTGATGACGGATCCGGCGGCGCGGAAGAGATAGGTCTGGGCGTGCTTGGCTTCGATGTCCACTGATACGGTGTCGAAGAAGGCCGCCGCCATCTGGCTGGCCACAAAGCGTTGCCAGATCAGTTGATAGAGCTTCAACTGGTCTTTCGTCAAAAGGGTGCTGATCGCTTTCGGCTCGCGCTGAACCGAAGTGGGCCGGATGGCCTCGTGCGCTTCCTGCGCGCCCTTGGCCCGCGTTTTATATTGCGGCGGTTCCGGCGGCAGGTACTCAGCGCCGTACTTGCCGGTTATATACTCGCGAGCTTCAGCTTGCGCCGTTTCCGAGACGTTGGTGCTGTCGGTTCGCATGTAGGTGATCAAACCCACCACCCCCTCCTCGCCCAGGTCAATGCCTTCGTAAAGTTGTTGGGCAATCGCCATCGTCCGGCTGGCGGTGTAACCCAGCTTCTTTGACGCTTCCTGTTGCAAAGTGCTGGTGGTGAACGGCGCAGACGGCCCGCGCCGTCGCTCGCCGCGTTTGACCTTGATCACTTGCCAGACCGCGCTTTCAAGGTCGGCCAGAATGGGTTGAACGCTTTCCTCGGTGGGCAGCGGCAGGTCTTTATCCAGGCCCACTTCCTTGTCGTTCATTCGTAACAGCCGGGCGAAGAACGAATGCTTATTGGACTTCTCGCCGGCCTTGAGTAGTTCGGCCTCAACCGACCAGTATTCCTGCGGCACAAAGGCTTCAATCTCGCGCTCGCGATCCACGATCAGGCGCACAGCCACGCTCTGCACCCGGCCCGCCGAAAGTCGCCCGCGCACTTTGGCCCACAACAGCGGCGAGAGCGAGTAGCCCACCAGCCGGTCGAGGATGCGCCGCGCCTGCTGGGCGTTGACCAGCCGCATGTCAATCTGGCGCGGGTGGGCAAAGGCCTCGGCGATGGCCGGCTGGGTGATTTCGTGGAACACCACTCGCTTGACAATCTGCGGATCGATCTCGGCGGCTTCGAGCAAGTGCCAGGAGATCGCTTCACCTTCGCGGTCGGGGTCGGTGGCGAGATACACTTCCTGGGCAGTGGCGGCCTGACTTTTGATCTCTTTGACCACCGGGCGTTTTTCATTCGGCACGCGATACTTCGGCGCAAAATCGTTCTCCACGTCCACCGACAACTGCGAGCGCAGAAGATCGCGAATGTGGCCGACCGAGGCCCTGACCTGAAAGCCCTTGCCCAAAAAGCGCTGCACTGTCTTGGCTTTGGCCGGGGATTCGACGATGACCAATTTGCCTGAGCGTTTCGCGGCCCGAGCCGGCTTTGAGCCGTTGCGGCTCGCTGTCGCGGCCTTGCGCTCGCTCCGCTCGACCACCGGCTTCTCCAGCCCGGCGTGGGCGTCGGTGTTGCCCATGCGATACATCTTGGTGCCGCACACACCGCACACGCCGGTTGTCACCGGGCCGCCGTTGGCATTGAACCCGGCGACCGGGTTTTGAATTTCTCGTTTAGCCTTGCACTTGAAACAATATGCTTCCACTCTAACTCCAATACTACAAATAATGATACGCCTGGCGCTGTTGCAATTTCTCCACCGCCCGCCGCACTTCCTGCGAACGCTCACGCGGGCACACCAGCAGGGCATCGTCGGTGTTGACGATGACCAGATTCTTCAGCCCAATCGCCGCCACCAGCCGATCCGAATGAATGAGCGTGCCAGTGGTGTCGAACGTCAGGTGCTCGTTGCCGATCAACACGTTGCCCGATTCGTCCGGCTCCAGAATGTCAAGCAGCGAGGCCCAACTGCCCACATCGCTCCAGCCAATGTCCACTGGAACCACCGCCACATCGGCGGCCCCTTCCATGATCCCGTAATCAATCGTCTGCTTGGGCACGGTCGGCCACACGCGGTTCAGAGTCTCAGCCGTCGCCGGCGTATCAAACGTCCGGGCCACTTCGTTCAGCCTGGCCGAAGTCTCCGGCAGTTGGCGGGCAAATTCGGCGGCCACACGCTCCGTCGTCCAGATGAACATGCCCGAGTTCCACGAGTGCAGGCCGTCGGCCAGAAAGGCGGCGGCCATGGCCTCGTCCGGCTTCTCCTTGAACGCTTTGGCCTGGTATACGGCAAAGCCGCTCGCCATTTCCAGCGGCTCGCCCCGCTGAATGTAGCCGAAGCCCGTCGAGGCGAACGAGGGCTGAATGCCCAGGGTGACAATGTGGCCCTGCCCGGCCACGCCCGCCGCGGCCAGTAAGACGTTTTGAAAACGGGTCACGTCTTTGATGTAATGATCCGCCGTGAGGCAGGCCACCACCACGTTTTGGCCGCCAGCCAGGTGTTGAGCATACAGCGCCCCCAACCCGATCACCGGCGCTGTTCCCCGCCCGGCCGGTTCGACGAGGAAGTTGCGGCGCGGCAGGTTCGGCGTTTGCGCCGAAAGTTGTTCGGCCAGTTCGGCGGTGGTGACGGTGATGATGTGCTCCGGCGGCATGATCGGCAAAAGCCGATCCACCGCCAGTTGAAACATCGTGCGCTCGCCGATCAACTTGATGGCCTGCTTGGGCCGGTTCTGCCGCGAGAGCGGCCACAGCCGCGTGCCGGAGCCGCCGGCCATGATGATGGCGTAAAAAGGCAAAGACATATCAATTCACAATTTACAATTCGCAATTCACAATTTGGGCAATGTGAATTGCGAATTGTGAATTCGGTGTTCACTCCACTTTGTAAGGCGCTCGCGCTTCTCGCGCCACCACGTACCTCATGCCGCCCACCTGCCGCACCAGGCCTTTGAGTTCCATCATCGCCAGCGCCGACGACACGGCGGCGATGGGCAGGCTGGCCAGGGCGCTCAACTCGTCGGCGTGAAGCGGCTCGGCGGAAAGATGCGACAGCAGGTTGCGTTCATTATCATTGGCGCCCTCCAGCAGAGGCAGTTGCGCCCGCGCCTCGGCCTGATGAGCAACCATTTTCAAGTTCAGTTCTTCCAGCACGTTTTCGGCGCTCAACACAATTTTTGCGCCCGCCTGGATCAGCCGGTTGGGGCCGCGGCTGGTGCGGTTGAAGATGTTGCCCGGCACGGCAAACACCTCCCGGCCCTGCTCGGCGGCAAAGTCAGCCGTAATCAGCGCGCCCGACTCGTCGCCCGCTTCGACGATGATGACGCCAAGCGCCAGGCCGCTGATGATGCGGTTGCGCGGCGGAAAGTTGTTGCTCTCCGGCGGCGTGCCCAGAGGGTAGTCGCTGATCACTGCGCCGCTGTCTGCGATTTGCCGGGCCAGAGTTGTGTGTTCGTAGGGATAGATTTTATCCAGCCCGGAACCCAGCACGGCAATTGTCCGACCCCCGGCCTCCAACGCCGCCACGTGAGCGGCGGCGTCCACGCCACGCGCCAGGCCGCTCACCACGGTGACGCCGGCGGCGGCCAGCGCCCCGGCGAGTTCACGCGCCACTTCTTTGCCGTAAGCCGTCGCCCGACGGGTTCCCACCACAGAGACGGCCCAATCGTCCCGATCGGCAAACGCGCCATGTACGTAGATGAGCGGCGGCGGGTTCGGCACTTCGCGCAGGCGGCGAGGGTAATTGTCGTCGTCCCAACACAATAACTTGAAACCGGCCTTTTCAACATCGGCCAGTAGCGTGTCAAGGTCCATGCCCTTGCGGGCGGCTTCCAGCGAGTCGATGGAGCGTTTATCGAGGCCGGCCTCTTGCAAGTCAAAGCGATTGGCCTGCCAGGCTGACGCCAGATTGCCAAAGTGATCGAGCAAGGCGCGAACTTTGGCCGGGCCGATGCCTTTGACGCGGTTGAAGCCGATCCAATAACGATGATCGCTCACGCTCTGCCCCTCCTGGAGCGCGACGAGAATAGCATAGTAATTGAAAGCGTGTCAAGCGACGGGCGAATTGCCATGTTTCAGAATGGTGGCAATTTTACGTTACTGCACAAGTGTATAATTGCGACAAACTTGGAAAGATTTCTGTTAAACATGCGCAAAACCAAAATTATCGCTACCCTCGGACCGTCGTCCGACACGCCGGACAAGATCGAGGCTCTAATTCATGCCGGGATGAATGTGGCCCGGCTTAACTTCTCGCACGGCACGCACGACTATCACGCCCAACTCGTCGCCAATATCCGTGAGGCTTCGGCCAAGCTCAAGAAGCCGGTCGCCATTCTGCAAGACTTGCAAGGCCCCAAGATTCGCATTGGCACGTTCGCCAATGGCAACGACTCGGTTGTGCTCAAGGACGGGGCGGAGTTTACCGTCACCACTCGCGACGTGGAGGGCAATGAGGAAATCGTCAGCACCACCTATCGCGGCCTGCCCTGGGACTTGAACCCGGACGATGTTATTCTGCTCGACGACGGCAATATTGAGTTGAGGGTCAAAGACACGTCGGATACGGACGTGGTGACGGAGATCACGCACGGCGGCGTGCTCAAGCAACGCAAGGGCATCAACCTGCCGGGCATTCTCGTCAACGTGCCGCCGCTCACCGAAAAGGATCGCGGCGACCTGACGTTCGGCCTGTCGCAGGGCGTGGACTACATTGCCATCTCGTTCATCCAGCGGGCGCAGGACGTGATGGACGTGCGCCGGGCCATCCACAAGATCAACCCGGCCAAAGACAACACGCCCATCATTGCCAAGCTGGAGAAGCCTGCCGCGCTCGAAAACCTGTCGGCCATTCTCGACGCCGCCGACGGGGTGATGGTGGCGCGGGGCGACATGGGCGTGGAACTCAGCCCGCAACAAGTGCCGTCGGCGCAAAAGCGTATTATCGAGGCGGCCAACATGCAGGGCAAGATTGTGATCACGGCCACGCAAATGCTGGAGTCGATGATCAACAGCCCGCGCCCCACCCGCGCCGAAGCCTCGGACGTGGCGAACGCCATCTTCGACGGCACCGACGCCGTGATGTTGTCGGCGGAGACGGCTTCCGGCCAGTATCCGGTGGAGTCGGTAAAGATGATGGACACCATTGCCAACGAAGCCGAGTCGCAGGAGAAACGCTGGGGGCACTTTCAGGAGATGCACACCAGCACTTCGGTGGACGCGGTGGCAATTGCCCGCGCCGCGCGCGAACTGGCCCGCGACCGCGACGTGAAAGCCATCGCCGTCTTCACTCGCACCGGGCGAAGCGCCTCCATCCTGTCCAAAGAACGGCCCACCGTGCCGGTGCTGGCCTTCACGCCTGAGCCGGAGACGTATCCGCGGCTGGCTATGCTGTGGGGTGTCCAGCCGTATCTGGTGCCCACCGCCACGTCGGTCGAGGAGATGATTCTGGATGTGGAGCAGGCCCTCATTCACGAAACCGGTCTGTCGGCGGGTCAACAAGTGGTGCTCATCGCCGGTTTGCCCATCGGCCACATGGGGCCGGCCAACATCGTGCTGTTGCACACCGTTGGCAACCCACGGGTGTAAGCCGGTTTGGGTCATTGTGGCTCTTCCGGGTTTAACGGGGTTTTTTAACGCAAAGCCGCAAAGTTGCCAGGGCGCAAAGAAAAACCTGTTTATTTCTTAGCGGCTTTGCGTTAAGGGTTTTCACACTCAATCTGGTAGAGCCGTTTTATGTTTGGCGTTTGACAAACGATATGCCCGCCCTGACCATCCCGCTCGCCAAATATCATCAATATCAGGACGACAGCAACAACTGCGCGCCGTTCACGATTGCCATCGTAGTTAACGCCTTGCGTGATCAAAAGCTTCTGGACGGCAAGGACGTGGCCCGCGAGATGAATCGCCCGCGCCTGCGCTGGCTCGGCCCTCTGCCCTGGCCCGTCATCCGCCGCCTGCCGGACAACGCCACCTTTCCGTGGGGCATGGTGGACGAACTGGGGCGCTATGGCGTGAAGGCTCGCTGGCGGTTTGGGGCAACGACGGCTGACCTGCAACGGGCGTTGAGCGAGAACCGGGTGGCCATGCCCATCATCGGCGAAATCATCAAGCCCAGGAAAAGCAAGGCGCTGTGGGCACACGTCAAACCGCTATCCCGCTACGAGCCTGAACGCGGCTACAGTTTTGTCGATCCCTCTCACAAAGAAGCCGGAGAATGGCTGGACGAAGACTTCGAGCCGCTGTGGGGGAATTGGGGGCGGTTGTTGGTGGAGACGTTGTAAGACTCATCCGCTAAATTCGTTAAATCCGTTGTCAAAGGAATCAAGATGGATTTTCAACTTTCTGAAGAACAAGGGCAATGGCGCAATATCGTTCGCGAGTTTGCGGATAAAGAATTAGCGTCGCGGGCGCGCGAGGTGGACGAGCAAGCCCGGTTCAACCGGGAAGCCGCCGGCAAGATGGGGCCGCTGGGTTTGCTCGGCCTGAACGCGCCTGAAGAATATGGCGGCGCGGGCGTGGACGCGGTGAGCGCGGCGATTGCCATTGAAGAACTTGGGCGCGGCTGCGGTTCGACCGGGCTGGCGATTGCGGCTCACAACGGACTGGCCTGCGGGCCGCTGGCCCTCTTTGGCACGCACGAGCAAAAAGAAAAATGGCTGAGGCCGTTGGCAACGGGCCGGGCCGACACACAGGGTCGGCCCCTGCTTGGCTCACTGGCCCTGACCGAGCCGGGCGCAGGCAGTGACCTGGCAGGCGGGGTGAAGACCAAAGCCACGCCCGAAGGCGACTCGTGGATCATTGACGGGGCGAAGATGTGGACGACTAACGCTTCCATCGCCAGCATCATCATCACTCTCTGTCGAACCGCCCCTGACAAGTTGAGCCTGATCATCGTCCCCACCGACACGCCCGGCCTGCACATCGGCGCGGCTGAAAAGAAGATGGGCCTCAAAGGCTCGCCCACCCATGCCGTCACTTACGACGAAGTGCGCGTGCCACGCGAAAACCTGCTCGGCGTGGAAGGCAAAGGGCTGGCCCAAACGCTCAAGGTGCTGGATGGCGGTCGTATCGGAATCGGGGCGCTGGCGGTTGGGTTGGCGCAAGCGGCGTTCGAGGCCGCAGTCAAATACGCCAAAGAACGGCAGACGTTCGGCGTGCCCATCGCCCAACATCAAGCCATCCAGTGGATGATCGCCGACGCCGCCACCGAGATCGAAGCCGCCCGGCTGATGGTCTACCGCGCCGCCTGGCTAAAGGAAACCGGCCAATCTTACACAGTCGCCGCTTCCATGGCCAAGTTGTTCGCCACCGAAGTCTGTGAGCGCGTCTGCTTCAACGCCATTCAAGTTCACGGCGGCTACGGCTACTCAGCCGAGTTCCCGGTCGAGCGCATTTACCGCGACCAGCGGCTGATGACGATTGGCGAAGGGACGAGCGAGATACAGCGGCTGGTGATTGCGAGGAATGTGTTGGGGATATAGACACCTATCCATGTTTACCCGCCCCGCCCTGCCGGACGATCAGTCCAGCCTCAGCCGCCTGCTCCGCTCAACCCCCTTCTATCACACCCACCTCGACTGGCAACCGCCCGAAGCCTGGCTCGGCGCGCGGCCTTTCTATTTTGCGATGAGCGGCGACAAGCTGGCCGGGGCCATGTCGGCCGCGCCCGACCCGCCTGAGGTGGCCTGGTTGCGGCTGGCCATCGTCGCCGAAAAAACGGATGAAGCGGCGGCGCTCGATTCCCTGTGGCAAACAACCCGCAACACCTTGATTGAAATGAAAGTCGCTCAAGTGGCCTGCATGATGGTGAACGACTGGCTCACGCCCCACCTGGCCCGCTGGGGATTCGATCATTTGGTGGACGTGGTGGTGCTTGCCCGCAAGCGGAGCATGATCCGGCTCCCGGCCTCGTGGCAACCGCCTCTGGCCCTCTCGCCCGGCGTTCACCTGCGCCCTGCCCTGGCTAACGATCTGCCTGTCATTGCCAAAGTGGACGCCGCCGCCTTTGACCCGCCCTGGCAATACTCGCCTCGCGTGCTGGAGCAGGCGTTGGCTCACGCCGATTATGCCACCGTAGCCGAGGCCGGTGGAAAGATGATCGGTTACCAGATCAGCACCGGGGGCCGGCACGGCGGCCACCTGGCCCGGCTGGCGGTTCAACCGGAGAGTCAGGGCCGGGGCCTCGGGCGGGCGCTCGTGTCCGACCTCATCCGTCATTTTGAGAAGCGCGGCCTGTCCCAAATCACCGTCAACACGCAAAAGAATAATGTTGCCTCGCTGGCATTGTACAAAGCAGTGGGGTTTGAACTGACCGAAGATTACTACCCGGTCTGGCGGCTGGTTCTTAAGGGGCCGGGATGATCAACTGCTGGCCGACGAAAATGGAGTCGGCGTTGCGAAGGTTGTTGGCCCGGACGATGGCCTCGACCGTGACGCCGTAACGCTGAGCGATGAGGGTCAAATTCTCGCCCACCTCAACCGTGTGAACGACGGGCGTGGGGCCGGGCGGCGTGTCGCTGGGGGCTGGGGTGAACGTGGGCGCGAGCGTGGGCATTTGTTGCGAGGAAGTGAAGTATTGAGCCAGCAACGGATTCAGATCGTTGGGCGTGTGGCGGCGCATAGCATTGAAAAAGTCGGCGGTGGTCACGGTGCGGTAGGCGCTGTTGCGATAGTAGTCTTGCAGGAACGAGAAGAAAGCGTCATCGCCGATGGCGGCTCGCAGGTCGCGCAGGAACAAGGCTCCGCGCCGCAGAAGGTTACGCAAATAATCTTCGGTGTCGGTGAAGTCGGCGGCCGAGCGGTCGAGCAAACCTTCGGGTTGCCAGTAGTTCACCCGCGAACTCCAATACCAGTCTGTCAAGTCGGGATAAAACGTTTCGATAAAAAGAAGCTCGGCGTACATGGGCAGGGCTTCGTTGAGCCAGGGTTGGGCAAACGAATCGCCCTGCACGACCTGCCCCCACCACAACCGGGCGGTTGTTTGCGGAACCAGGGCAATCAACAACGAGTCGGGTTGACCGTTGTAATCGGCATAACCCTGCCCGGCGTGCAGAATCAGTCCGCTGGCGGCGGCGGAGCCAAAGTAGGCGTTCTCGGCAATCACCAGCGTCGAATAAGGATACGCGCCAAAACGATCGCTGAATAAACCCAGCGATTGCGCGGCGGCGGTCAGCACATCCTGGCCGGCCTGTTGATGCTCGGGCAAAAAATAAGAAGTGACCGCCACCCCGCCCTCGGTTTGCGAGAGTGATTGGTAACGGGCGCTGGCGGCAAAGGCAATCGTGCGCGCGCTCTTGAGCGAAAACTTCCAGAAGCCGGGCTTGTGCGGCTGTGGCCCGCCGCTCACCACCGTCACGTTTTCAGCCGTCGCCACCGACAACTCGTAAGCGGCCACATCGGTGAAGACCGGGTCGGCCACGCCACTGCCCACCGCCCGCCACCCGGCCCCGGCCCGGTACGGAACCAGAACCGGATACCAGTTGATGAACTGAATCACGTCGCTCGTGTAACCGATGTTGCCCAGCGGCGGGCGGGTGTTGAGCGAGATGGCTGGCGCGGCCAGGCCATAATTGATGGTGACGAACGCCACTGCGCCGGGCGGCGCGCCGCCGGGCAGGACCACTTTAAGCAAGTTGACGGTGAGTTGATAGATGGCATTGGCTACGGTTTGGCCGTCATCGGTGGTGAGGCTGTTGAGGATGAAGGCCTCGGAGCGCAGGGCTTCGGGCAGTTGAAAGACGATCTCGTTCCAGGTGTCCGGGGTGTCGTTGGTGGCTTCCACCGACTCGATGACCTGAGCGCGGTGGCCCACGTAGTCGAGCGTTACTTCAAAGCGGTAGGTTGTGACCGCGCCGGGCATCTGACCCAGCGGAACCGGGGTGAAGGTGGGAATGAAGGGCGCGCCTTCGATGGTGGCCGAGGCCGTCGCCAGGCCGCGCGGGGTGAAGGTTGGGAGAGCGGGTTGAGAGGTTTGAGAAGAGCCAGTGCAAGCCGCCAGAAAACACTGAGCAATGAACAATGAGACAATGAACAACGAGCACTGTTTCTTGTTTCTCACTCGGCCTCAGACTGAGCGCGCCAGCTACTTCACCGGATAAACGACCAGATCATCAAACTGCGCTGTTGCGCCGGTTTCGTCGTAGTTGCCGGCGGCCAGGCCGATGTCGCCGGTGGCGTAAGTTTCGTCATCGGCTTCGCCCAGGTAAGCGCCGTTGGCGTAAAAGGTGAAGTGCGCGCCGTCAGCCACGATGCGAATGAGGTTGAAAGCGCCATAGGAATTGATCTCCGGCGGGTAAGTGCCTATCCTAATAACCCAGCGGCCCTGAAAGCGACGAGCGCGCAGGCGAAATGCAGAAAAGCGATGTAATTCTCAGCAGACTTGTCCCAGCGAATCAAAATGCGCCGAAAGCGATTCATCCAACTATGAGTCCGT
>JACPWC010000001.1 GCA_016197225.1 Chloroflexota bacterium | reverse complement strand
GTTGGCAGACACGGCTGAAGGCATTGTAAAAGTGCTAGAATATCAGGCATGGGCTTTTTGTAGGGGTGAGTTGTGATCTTGGCCGATAACAACTCTACTACAAAAGCCCTTTCAGTTTAGCCAATTTTGGCGAAGGTATTGCTCTCAGGAGGAGATAAAATGTCATCATCAAATCTGATCCGTTGGTGCGGCCTGGCGGCGGTATTGGCCGGCCTATCACTCATACTTCAGCAGGTTTACGCCCTCGTTGCCCCCGACCCGACAACTGGCGGCTGGGTGGCCGTTCACACATTGGGTTACTTTGGCCTGGCAATTGGCTTGTTGGGTCAGATAGGTGTTTACGTCCGGCAGAAAGACCACGTCGGGCAATTGGGCTTCTTCGGCTTCCTGCTGGCGTTCATTGGCAACGTTTTGACAGCGGGTGCGGCGTTCCTCAACACCTACATCGTTCCGGTGCTGACCGTCGAAGCGCCCGCCCTGCTGGGAAGCCCGCCGGCGGATCCGGGGCCGCTGTTTGGCGGGCCAATGGGCCTGGTTGTCCTCCTAAGCGCCGTTATCGTGACGATAGGATTTATCATGTTAGGCATTGCCACCATGCGCGCCGGCATCCTGCCGCGCCCGGCGGCGCTGTTGGTCGTGCTCAGTTCATGGTTCGGGCTGGCGGCGATCTTTTCGCCCGTTGTCTTCGCCATCGCCGGCGCGGTCTTCGGGTTGGGCAATGCCTGGCTGGGCTATGCCTTGTGGTCAGAAAAGAGCTAGCGCCGAATTTGCCCAACGTTTTCGACCCGTGCTATAATCTCGTCCAATCACATAGCAAACAACGTCGAACAAGAGGAGTAAGCGCGGCAGGCTGATAGAGACGGCGGGCCACAGGCTGGAAGCCCCCACATGCGAAACGCGCTGAAGGTCGCTTGGAAGTTGGCGAGCAAAACAATCTCCAATTCTCTAATTCTCCAACTATTAGAGAATTAGAGAATTGCTAAGAACGCCCGGGTCTGCCCGTTACAGCTTTTGAGCGCGATGGCAAACTGCGCCATCGAAACAAGGTGGTACCACGGAAGAGTCCCTTTCGTCCTTGAGTGGATGAGAGGGATTTTTTTGTTCGTAAATTTTTCGGTCAACGAATGCCTTTGGCACAACGAATAAACGAATATGGCGCGGCTAGCTATTCGTTTATTCGTTCAATATTCGTTGACAGACAGAGGCTTACTCAATGGCCGAATCGCTTCCCAAAACCTACGACTTCGCTTCCACCGAACAGCGTTTGTACGCCTGGTGGGAATCCACTGGCTACTTCAAGCCGAAGGTTGACAAGAACAAGAAACCGTTCGTCATCTCCATTCCGCCGCCTAACGTGACCGGCGAACTGCACCTGGGTCATGCCATGTTTGTGGCTGTGGAAGACTTGATGATCCGCTACCACCGGATGAAGGGCGACCCGACTCTGTGGGTTCCCGGTTCCGACCATGCCGGCATTGCCACTCAACTGCAAGTGGAGAAGATGCTGCTGCGCGAAGAAGAAGTGACCCGCGAAGAACTGGGGCGCGAGGCGTTCGTCAAGCGCGTGTGGCAGTGGAAGGTGAAATACGGCGGCATCATCTACAACCAGCTTCGGCGGCTGGGCGCTTCGTGCGACTGGGATCGCGAACGCTTCACGCTTGACGATGGCCTCTCCCGCGCCGTGCGCCGGGCCTTTGTGACTCTTTACAACAAAGGCGCGATCTATCGCGGCACCTACCTGGTGAACTGGTCGCCCGGCCTCAAAACCGCCGTGTCCGATTTGGAGGTGGAATACAGTGAAGAGGCAGGGACGTTGTTTTTCTTCAAGTACCCGGTGAAGGGATCGGATGACTATCTCCCCGTAGCCACCACCCGCCCCGAAACGATCCTCGGTGACACCGCCGTGGCGGTTCACCCTGACGACGAGCGTTACCAGGCTTTCCTCGGCAAGACCGTGATCGTGCCCATCCTCAACCGTGAGATTCCGGTGGTAGCCGACGAGGCCGTGGATCGCGAGTTCGGCACGGGCGCTGTGAAAGTGACGCCCGGCCACGACGCCACCGACTACGCCATCGGCCAGCGGCACGGCCTGCCCGTCATCAACATCATGAATAAAGATGCGACGCTGAACGAGAATGCCGGGCCGTACAAGGGGCAGGATCGATTCGCCTGCCGCGAGAATTTATGGAAGGACATGCAGGCCGCCGGGCTGACGCTGAAGACACAGCCGCACACTCTGAACGTGCCGCGCTCACAACGCGGCGGCGAAATCGTGGAGCCGCTCATTTCCACCCAGTGGTTTGTGAAGATCAAACCGCTGGCCGAGGCCGCCATTGCCGCCGTAAAAGATGGCAACATCCAAATTGTGCCAGAGCGTTTTGAAAAGGTCTACTTCAACTGGCTGGAAAACATCAAAGACTGGTGCATCTCGCGCCAGTTGTGGTGGGGTCATCGAATCCCGGTCTGGTACTGCGCCGACTGCGGCCAGCAAACCTGCGCCGAAGTTGACCCAACGACTTGCGCCCACTGCGGCAGTTCCAAAATCGAGCAAGACCCGGATGTGCTCGACACCTGGTTCTCGTCCGGCCTGTGGCCGTTCAGCACGTTAGGCTGGCCGGAAGAAACCGAAGACCTGAAATACTTCTACCCGACCTCGACCCTCGAAACCGGTTACGACATTTTGTTCTTCTGGGTGGCGCGGATGATTATGATGGGCATTGAGTTCACCGGGCAAGCGCCGTTTGACACGGTTTACCTGCACGGCCTGGTGCGCGACGGCGATGGCCGCAAGATGAGCAAGACGCTGGGCAACGTGATTGACCCGGTTGAGGTCATGGATCAATTTGGCACCGATGCCCTGCGCTTCACCCTGCTCACCGGCTCCACGCCCGGCAACGATATGAACCTGAGCCTGCAAAAGGTGGAAGCCAACCGCAACTTTGCCAACAAGTTGTGGAACGCGGCCCGCTTCATCATCACCAACCTCGACAAGCACCCCCCTAACCCCTCCCCCGCGAACAAGGAATCAGGGGTGGGGGCTGACCTCACGCTGGCCGACCAGTGGATCCGCGCCCGCCTGGCCCAAACGATTGCCGACGTGAATCGGCTGTTCGAAAACTTCCAGTATGGCGAAGCCGGGCGGCAAGTGTACGAATTCTTCTGGAGCGAGTTTGCGGACTGGCACATCGAGGTCGCCAAGCTACAACTCGCGGAGGGCGGCGAGCGGGCCAAGCATACACTCGACACCCTGGTGATGGTGCTGGATCAATGTATGCGACTCTTGCACCCGTTCACGCCTTACGTGACGGAAGAGATTTGGCAACACCTTCGCAAAGCATGTTTAACGCCGGGGAGGCCGTCGCCGGAGGAAGGGTGGCCGGAGGCGTTGATCATCGCCAAATGGCCGGCCCCCACCCCAACCCCTCCCCCATCGGAGCCTTCACCGATGGGGGAGGGGCGAGGGGAGGGCGTGATAGACGATTTCGTCCACATCATGGAAGTCATCCGGGCCATTCGCAATGCGCGAGCTGAAAATAAAGTGGAGATGGGCAAGAAGATCGCGGCCACGATCGTGGCGGGTGACCGGGAGAAGTTGTTCGCCAGCCAGCACGAGGTCATCGCCCGCCTCGCCAGGCTGGAGCCGGCGCAATTCCGAATCCTTGCCGACCTGCCCCCTTCGGAAAAACCAAAACAAGCGGCGGCGATTGTAATCGGCAGGACGGAAGTTTATTTGCCGCTGGCCGGAATGGTGGACATGGACGCCGAAAAGAAACGGCTGATCAAAGAGATCGCCGACCTCGACAAACAGATCGCCAAGCTTGAAGGCCTGCTGGCTTCCGACTTTGTGAACAAGGCACCGGCGGCAGTGGTAGAGAAAGAGCGGGCGCGGCTGGCAAGCGCCAAAGAGACGCGGGCCAAGCTGGCTGAACAACTTGGTTGACGAACTGCATAAACAAAAAATCCGGCTTCTGTAAAACAAGAGCCGGATTTTGTTTGGTAATCAACAGCCTATTCAGCCTTTGCTTCGTTGTCGTCCTTCACACTTGCCGCAAAGCGCGTCAACTCGCCGGCCAATTCATTCATTCGCCCTAGCGCCCGCTCTTTGTTCTGCCCCGCTTGCGCCTCGGCCACTAGAGACTGCATCTCCTGCGAAACGCCGGAGAGGAATTTGACTCGAAACTGGTTGTACTCGATGAGCCGGTTGATGGTCTTTTGCAGTTCGCGCACGCGTTCAGTCTGTTGCTCAAGCTGGCGGTTGCTGTCTTGCAAGGCGCTGTGCAAATACTGTTGTTGCTCCCGCCCGGCCTCGTCAAGCTGTTCAATCGTCGCCATGCCCATCTCCAGCAAAATCTGGCCGATGGTGCTTCGCCAGCTCTGGGTGGTCAGCGATTTCTGCCGGGCCAGGGCCGCCTCCAACTGCGACTCGGTGATGACACCGCGCCGCACCAAAAACTCGCCAAAGCGCGGCAGGTGCATATCGGCCAGGTAGGGCGAGCCAGGGACAAATGCCTCGGCGGCCAGAAGCCTGCGCTCGGCCTGAGCGGCGGCCAGCGCCAGATTAACGCCGCAAGATGGACAACGGGTGTCCAGCAGCTTGACGGGCGTTTCACATTGCGGGCAAACGAAGAGGGGTTTGGTTTCGCTGGACATGCCGCTATTATAGCCTCAGTCGAACTTCCGAAAAACCAGAATGGTGTTATGGCCGCCAAAGCCAAACGCCGACGACACCGCCACTCGAAGCGAGGCGGTTCGGGCCACGTTCGGCACGCAGTCCAGCACGCAGCGCGGATCAGGTGTGCGGTAGTTAATAGTGGGAGGGATCAGCCCTTCACGCAACGCCTGAACGCACCAAATGGCCGCCACCGCGCCCGCCGCCCCCAGCATGTGCCCCGTCGTTGATTTTGTTGAGCTGATGGGCAGGGAACGTTCGCCGAAAACTTTTTGATAGGCCCGAACCTCAAGCGGGTCGCCGACCGGAGTGCTGGTGGCGTGAGCATTAATGTAGTCCACCTCGTCAGGTTGAAGGCTTGCCTTTTCCAGCGCGCGGCGAACGGCCCGCGCCGCCTGGGCCGCCGACTCGTCGGGGGCGGTGAAGTGAACGCCGTCGGACGTGCCAGCGTAAGCCATAATCTCGGCCAGCGGCTCGGCCCCGCGCGCCAACGCATATTCCAGCGACTCGATCACCAAAACCCCTGAGCCTTCGCTCAACACAAAACCGTCGCGGTCAGCGTCGAAAGGGCGGCTGGCCTCGGCGGGCGCTGAATTGCGCCGCGAGAGCGCGCCCAGGTTGTCGAAGCCGGCAATGCCTAAAGGATGAACGGCGGCTTCCGCGCCGCCGGTGATCATCACTTTGGCGTCGCCGCGCCGGATCGTCTCCAGAGCCATGCCAATTGCATCCGCGCCGGTGGAACAGGCCGAGGCCAGACCAAAATTTGGGCCGTGCGCGCCAAACCTGATCCCGACCTGCACGCCCGGCGAGTCCACCACTTCCATCGGAATCAGAAGCGGGTTCATGCGTTGCGGGCCTTTGGTGTTGAAAATTTCCTGCTGGGCGGTGTACGTCCAGAGTCCGCCGGAGCCGGAGCCGATCATCACCCCGACATCGTCGGCGTTGGCCGGAGTGATGGTAAGCCGCGCCTGGGCCGCTGCCTCTGTTGCGGCGGCGAGGGCGAACTGAGCGCCCCGGTCGGCGCGCCGGGCTTCTTTGGCCGACATGTAGTTTAGCGGATCGAAACCCCAGGCCTCACCCGCAATCTTCACCCGCCATCCCCACTCCGCTCCGCTCCGGGGGCTGTCGTCATCCCCGCTGACATCAAACAAAGTGATGGGCCGGATGCCGGAACGACCGGCGGCCACGTTGCCCCAGGCCGTTGGCACATTCAGGCCGACCGGCGAGATGAGGCCCATGCCAGTGATGACGACGCGCGGGGCCGGGGAGGGTTGCATGTTATGGCTGGATGGTGATCCTCGTCGGCAACACAATGCCTTCAGCGAAAACTTCCGTAGGCGTCACTGGCTGGAGCCGCTCGCCTGTGCCGGCATTCCACAGGCCCACCACCAGCTTGTATTCGCCGGGCGGCGGATCGGCATTGAACTTCAACGCGTGCTCGTCACGAATATAACGATCTGCAGGCCAGCGCGAGGTTGGAAAGTCGGCCGGGTTGAGTTTATCGGATTGCGCGACCAGTTGCCCGCCCGCGTCAAGCAGGTGGACGTACACTTGAAAGTTGTGAGGCTGGGGCGCTTGCGTCTTCCAGTAAAGCGTCACCGTCAGCGGGTCGCCGGGTCTGATCGCCGAACTATGAACATCGTAAGCCAGCAATTGAAAGCCGCGATCGAGTTTGACGTAGTGCTCGTATTGAGCCACCTCAACTGTGTTTCCAGTGGACTCGTAGCGGAACCAGCCGGATCGATCAGCGGTCAACTTAAGACCAACGGCCAACACCAGCACGGCGGCCAGACCCAGGGCAGGCCGCCAATCCAACGGGGCTGCGTCACTCTGTTCCGACCCGCCTGTCACCGCCAGCCAGATCGCGCCCAGCAAACCGATCAGCGCGACAAAGGCTAGTCCCCAACCCAACCGCCGGGGCCAGGTGTCGGCAAAATCAACTTCCACCGTGTGCGTGCCTGCCGGGACGTTGAAAGTGATGAAGCCGTCGGGCTGGGCCACCTCAATCGGCACAAGCTGGCCGTCCACTCGCGCCTGCCAGCCGGGAAAATAGAAGAGGAACAGGCGAAAGACGAATGCTTCGGGCGAAGAGACTTCGTAGCGTGTGTAGTAGTGGCTAAAAACCTGAGGTGAAACTTTTGCGCCAGCGGGCAGGGTGGCGCGATTAACGCGGTTGATCAGCACATCGCCGGCCTGATACGAATTGAGTATGACCGGTTCGGCGCCAGGCACCACCGACACGCCGACGGGCAAAAAGTCGTTGGCCGATGTTGTGCCGAGCGCCCGGCCCTGAAGCTCCACGCCGATCATGCGCAGGGGCGTCACCGCGCCAAACTCGCTCCATTGTGGCGGGTACAGCAGAGGCATGGCGGCCAGGATGATGAAGCCAATGGAAAGCGAACTGGCAATCACTGGCAAACGTTTGTCGTCGAAACGATCCAGCCAACGCACGGCGTTGCCGGCCAACGGGGCAAAGGCCAGGGCCGCCGGGCCGAGAAAGCGCGTGGGAAACTGGAAGAACGACATGAGGGGCACGGCTTCCCAAAAGTTCACCGAGGCCTGGGTGATGACGTAGACAAAAGCCAGGGCGGCGAAGGCAAAGAAGATCGTATCGAGGCGGCGCAGGCGGGCCGAGAAGATGGTGAGGGCGCCAGCCACGGCCAGCAGCCACTGTGGCAGGCCGAGGTTGTGATTGAAACTCGGCTCGGTTGCGCCCAGATCGAAGTAGTGCGACGGCGAGAGCAGTTCGCGCAACGAGGTGAAGTAGTTGTGGAAGTCGAAGTAACCCGGCCCGGCCACGTTGTGAAGTTGAACGGCGCTGCGCTCCAGCCCGGCGGGCAACCAGTAGAAGGCGGCCAGGGCCAGCCCCAGGCCCAGGGCCAGGGCCAGTTGCGGAATGTAACGGCGTGGTTCGGGGCCAAGATAAGTCTGCGGCACGAGGGGCGAGATCAGAGTCTCCCAGGCCAGGAAGGCCAGCAGGAAGCTGTAGACCACCAGCGCCATGAGCGGGTGCGAGAGGATCAACGCCGCCAGCGAGAGGCCGGAGAATGCCAGGTGGCGCGGCGAGCCGGTTCGCCGCAACCGATCAAACGTCCACAACATGAGCGGGGCCAGGCCAACGGCGAATGTTTCAGGGACGTCGCCACGCGCGTGGGGATCGATATACAAAATGTAAGGCGAAAAGGCAAAGGCCGCCGAGGCCACCAGGCCGGCCAGCGGCCCCCAGCGGTCGTGGCCAAACAAATACATGCCGACCGCCCCGAGGCAAAAGGCCAGCACCAGCACGAACTTTGTCCCGGCAACGACATCCGTTTGAGTCAACAAACTGTAGTCGGCGGCGAGATGGTAGCTCAGCGGCGAGTAAAAATTGAAAACCGGGTAGCCGTAGCCAAAATAAAAATCGGAGGCCCAGCGCGGGTACAAATTGCCTTGCTGGATCGCAGACTGAATCTCGGCGGCCCGGTAGATGTGCATCTCGGCGTCGGTCATGGTTGGCAGGCTGGGGCGGGTCAGGAGCGGCCACGAAGCCAGCAAGCCAATTGCCAGTGCAGCCAACAGGCCGGGGTCAACATAGCGACGAATCAATGACATGAGGGTGATTTGGATAGACGAAAGATAAGTCCGAAATCCCTGAAACAGCTTCAGCGGATTTCGGACTTGAGACAACCACAAGGACTCAGCGTCTGATGCGCCTTTTGCCTTTGCGGCGTTTATCAATCGAGTTCAGGCAAGCAACGCCGGAATTTCCTCTGGATGCTTGGCCACTTTGACATGCGCCTGTTCAAGGGCGGCAATCTTGTCTGAGGCCAGGCCGGAGCCGCCTTCGACGATGGCCCCGGCGTGGCCCATGCGCTTGCCGGGCGGCGCGGTCTGGCCGGCAATGAAGGCCACCACCGGCTTGGTCATGTGCTCGGCAATGAACTCGGCGGCCCTCTCTTCGTCGTTGCCGCCAATCTCGCCGATCAAAACCACCCGGTCGGTGTGCGGATCATCTTCAAACATCGCCAGCACATCAATAAAGTTCAAGCCTTTCACAGGGTCGCCGCCGATTCCGACACACGACGATTGGCCCATCCCGCTCTGAGTGATGGCGTAGATCACTTCGTAGGTGAGCGTGCCACTGCGGGCCACAATGCCCACACTGCCGGGCCGGGCGATGTAACCGGGAATGATGCCAACTTTGGCCTCGCCCGGTGTGAGCAAGCCGGGGCAATTGGGGCCGATCAGATGAACCTTCTTCTGATCGAGATAGTTACGCACCTTCATCATGTCCTGCACCGGCACGCCTTCGGTGATGCAGACGATCAACGATACCCCGGAGTCGGCGGCTTCAAATATCGCATCCGCCGCAAACCGGGCCGGGACGTAAATCAAGGCACAGTCGGCCCCGGTGGACTCGACTGCCGATTTGCAGGTGTCGAAGACCGGCACTTTGCCGTCACAGGCCCACTCGCCGCCTTTGCCGGGCGTGACGCCGGCCACGACTTTCGTGCCATAGGCCAGCATTTGCTGGGCATGAAACGCGCCCTCGCGGCCCGTAATGCCTTGAACCATCACCCGCGTGTCTTTGTTTACAAGAATGCTCATAGCCGATTACCGATCGCTAATTCTCTAATCCTCCCATTCTCCAATTCTTTGATTGAGAATTAGAGGATTAGAGAATTGGAGAATTATCCTTTCGCCGCCGCCACTGCTTTTTTAGCCGCGTCGGCCAGTGAAGTGGCCGTCGTCATTTTGGCCTCGGCCAAAAGCTGGCGGCCTTCTTCTTCATTCGTGCCCACCAAGCGAACCACCATGGGCACATCCGTCTTCACTTCGTCCAGCGCCTTCAGGATGCCCCGCGCCACTTCATCGCAACGGGTGATGCCGCCAAAGATGTTGAAGAGCACAGCTTTTACGTTTTTATCCGAGAGGATGATGCGCAACGCGGCGGCCACTTTATCGGCGGTGGCCCCGCCGCCCACGTCGAGAAAGTTGGCCGGTTTGCCGCCAAAGTGGCTGATGATGTCCATCGTGCCCATCGCCAGCCCGGCGCCGTTCACCATGCACCCGATCTCGCCGTCGAGATTCACGTAGGACAGGCCGTACTTGCGCGCTTCAATCTCGGCGGGCGCTTCTTCGTCCACGTCGCGCATCTCGGCCAGGTCGGGGTGACGGAAGAGGGCGTTGTCGTCCACCACAATCTTGCCGTCCAACGCCACCACCTGATTAGCGCCGTTGATCACCAGCGGGTTGATCTCGGCCAGCGTGGCGTCGGTGTCCCAGTAAGTTTGATACAGCCCGGCGGCAATCTGGCCGAAGGCCTTCCAGTGTTCGCGCGCCAGGCCGATGCCCGCCGCCAGGTTGCGGGCCTGATAATCGCGCAAGCCCAAAAAGGGGTTGATGTGTTCGCGGATGATCTTGTCCGGCGTCTCGGCGGCCACGGTTTCAATATCCACCCCGCCCGCCGACGAGGCCATCATCACCGGGCACTTGGCCGCCCGGTCGTTGGTCACGCCCAGATAAATTTCAGTCTTGATCTCAGCCGCTTCGTCCACCAGCACTTTGCGAACCGGCAGGCCTTTGATCGTCATCGCCAGAATCTGCGCCGCGAACTCCTCGGCGTCTTGCAAATTTTTCGCCACCTTGATGCCGCCGGCCTTGCCTCGACCGCCGACCAGCACTTGCGATTTGATGACCACCCGGCCCCCCAACTCGGCGGCGATCTCACGCGCTTCCTGCGCCGTGGCCGCCACCCGCCCTTTTGGAATTGGGATGCCGCGTTGAGCAAAAAGTAATTTAGATTGATACTCGTGAAGTTTCAAAATGGCCTCCAGTGGAGAAGAGGAGAGGGAATGTTTTGGAGCGACGCAGATTATACCATCGCCAAACGGCAACTCAGACACCAGGTGGCTTGCAGCCAGGTGTCTGAGTAAACGCTCGGCAAAAAACCAACCCTTACCAAACCCTTACTGCCCGGTGTTCAGACCAAACCTCATCACCCGGTTGTTGTTGGTGTCCACCACAAACAATTTGCCGTCGCCCACCGCCAGGCCGGTTGGCAACGCAAACGTGCCGCCATCCGCCCCAAAATCGCCAAACGTGTACAGGAACTGCCCGCCTTCATTGAAAACAATCACGCGGTAGCCTTCGGGATCGCTGGCATAAAGATTGCCTTGCCCGTCCAGCACAAGGTTCGGCTTATTGTCCAGCGATTGGCCGAACCAACCGAACACTTCCCACTTGCCTAGATACGAACCGTCGTTTGAAAAGACCTGCACCCGCTGGTTCCAGGTGTCGGCCACAAAGATGCGTCCGTCGCCGGCAACGGCCACCCCCGTCGGCTCGTCAAGCTCACCGTCGAGCACCCCGGCCTTGCCAACCGAACGCAAAGGTTGCCCGTTGTTGTCGAACACCAGAATGCGTTTGTTGCCAGTGTCGGCCACGTAGACATTACCGGCTTCGTCCACCGCCAGGCCGCGCGGCCCCCACATCGCGCTCAACCCGGCCTCGGTCAGGCCAAACGTGCCCCACATCGTCAGGAACTGTCCGTCGGCAGTGAACTTTTGAACGCGGTGGTTCCAAGTATCCGAGGCAAACACATTGCCGTCCTTGTCCACCGCCAGGCCCCACACTTCGTTGAACGTGCCGGGCAGGGCCGAGCCGTCGTCAATCTTGCCCAGGCCGCCCCAACTGCGGATGAATTGACCCTCGGCAGTGAATTGCTCGATCCGGTTGCTCTTCGTGTCGGCCACATACACTGTTCCATCCGGGGCAACCGCCGCAACGCGGGGAGAGTTGAACTGCCCCTCACCCGTCCCGCCTGCGCCCCAGGTTAACTCTGAGGCAAGTTGAACCTTGTTCTTGGCGTAAGGATCGTCGGGAACCGGCTCGAGCGCGGTCGGGCCGATGCCCAGCGACCACAACTGGGCGGCCACATCTTTGCGAATGTAGAGCCGCATTCGGTCGGCCACCGGCCAGCGCGAAAGGCTGTAATCCACGTTCGTCAGTTCGCCGTACTTTTTGTAATCGCGATAGAACCAGATGTTGAAGATCGCCTGCCGGAAGTCGGGGTTGGTGATGGCGTTGACCAGGCGCTCGCGGCCTTCAGGCTTGTCGAGGTTGAAGTATTCCTGCATCGGCCACCACATGCGAATGTATTCAAACGTGTAGTAGCGTTTGCCCAGGAGCGGCTCCACCCGCGCCCAGTTCGTGTCGCCGGAGATCACCAGCGGCGTGTCCTGGAACGTTTCGCGGCTCGGCTGGTTGCCGTAATACACCGAATTGGGATAATCCTTCATGTACCACGTCACCGGCCACGACACGTCGTCGTCGTAAGCCACGCGAATGCCTTTGCCGTCGGTCGTGCGCCGCGAAATCTCATCCACCTGAGCCATCACCGTCTTCACCCCCGGCGCGCCGGAAGCGTAGTTGATGAACTCGGTCTGGTCGTCGTAGTTGACGTAGCTGGCGAAGAAGGCGGCGCGGGCGGTGAGGAAGATCAGGAAGATGCCGGCGACGCTGGCGGCGATAGTGCCCAATTGCTGCCAGCCCAGCCGCTGACGAATATAGTCCAATCCCACCAAACCGCCGACGACGACAATGGCCGCCATCACGAACGAATTGGTGGCCTGCAATTGCGCCAGTTCGTTGCCCCGGAACGGCGGGTTCGTGCCGAGAAGCGTAATCAGAGCGAATACAACGCCGTACATCACCAGCGGCGTTACCAGCGCCGCCACCCAGCCCAGCCTCTGCCAAAAGGCCGCCCAGTCCACCGCATCCAAAATTTGGCCGAAGGCCCAGCCTGCTAGCAAAATAAGCGGCAGGGTGATGTGAACTTCGAGCCAGGGCATCTTCTCGCCCGCCGCCGAATACCCAATCATGGCCATGATGGCCCAAAAGCCGATGAAGAGCAGGGCCGGGAACTTATGTGAGCCGGTCGGCGAATCGACGTTCAAGGTCTCGCCAACATTTTTCACTTGCGTTAGTCGGGCCAGGCCCAACCCGGCGGCAATCAACGAGCCGATAGCCGGCAAGAATTCATAGACAGGCGTCTGCACCAGCAAATAGAAATACCAGGGCTGGCTTCCACGTTGCACCGGTTGCTGGTCGAGCCAGTAACCCAGCGAGCCGACGATGCCTGTCCAGAAACCGTTGCCGTTGGTGAACATGGTGGTGAAGAGCGGGATGAAGATGCCGTAGAAAATCCCGGCGCAGATCAACCACTTCTTCCAATCCCACAACAGGCCGACGCCCGCCGCCAGCAGGAAGAGCGGAACAAAGACCGTTGCCGTTTTGAGCAAGCCGGCCTGTGAATAATCGAGCGGGTCGGCCTTGAGCAGGAACTTAACTGGGAAGGCCGTGAGTTGCGGCAGGACAAACGTGCCCAGCACAATGAGCATATCGTCTACGGCAAAGTCGCGTAGTCGTTCGCGGAACTGGAGGAGGCACATCAACCCGGCGACGAGAAACAGCAACAACGTTATCCCGAAGGCAATGGCCGCCGCTTGCTTGACCGGGTTGACCGGCTCGGTGGCGGCGCTGATCGGCGCGTTCGGGTCGGCGGGCACGGCGGTGGCGGTGGAGCTGAATTGATCGATCCTCACACCCTCGCTCAGGCCAAACAACACCCCGGCCACCACCCCGGCCATGACGGCCAACCCGATGGCGGCGACAAAGGCTTGCCGGTACTGGGCGTTGTCCCACCTCGCCTTGAACATTTCATACAGAAAGATGAAGCCCAGGAACAGCATCCAGACGGCGATGTAGATGTACGATACTTCTTTGGTGGTGTACATCAACGAGGTGGCCGCTACCATGATGTAGAGCCATTTTGCCTCGCGCTTCTCCATGTAGTTGAACAGCGCCAGGGCCATGAGCAAGCCCCAGACGACGACATACGACTCGTTGCGAACGTAGCGCGAGTAAAAGAGCATGTAGGGCGAGATGATCATGAACAGCGCGCCCAGCATGGCCCCGCTCTTGCCCAGCCACTTGCGAAAGCCCCACAGGAGGGCCACTGCCGCCACACCAAAAGCCGCCGCCGGGATGCGGGCTGTGAAGTCGTTGGCCCCAAACAGGGCGTACGTCAGCGCCAGGGCATGGAACTGGAATGTGCCGTGCATGAGCGGCGTGTGAACAAAGCCCTTGCCCTGGTATAACTCATACGAGTAATACGTGTGCAGGCTTTCGTCGTGGCTCATCACCCGCACGTCCAGCATGAAAAAGCGGGTGGCAATCGCCAGCACGATCAGGGCGGCATAAGCCGCCTTCTCCCAGTCGAGCGCCAGCGCCGGCCCCAGAGGCCGCTCCAGCAGGGAAGGTTGTCGTTGTAATGTCACTTCGGTCATGGCTCTTGCTCCAACAGCAACCACAGGTTACACAGATTTCACAGATTCATTCCGTGCAATCAGTGTCATCTGTGGTTACATCATTGATTCTTTTCGCTCAGGGTTTGCACATCCTGCCGCACCCACAACACCTTGCGCGAGTATTCCACGTCGCCGCCGCTCCGGTACAGCCACCAGTTGATGAAACCGTCGAGCGAAAACAGGCGCGGGATCGAACGGCCAAAGAGGGCAAAGCGTTGCCCGACATAAGTGCCGTTGAGCGTCTCGTCAAAAACGGTTTCGCCGGTGATCACCACCGGGCCAAGTTCTTCGGGCGACAGCCCGTCCACAAATTTCAGTTTCGAGAAGTTTCGCAATTCCCAGGCCAGCAAACCATTCCGGTCGTCCCAGGTCGGGTCGTTCAACACCACCACTTCCAGGTCGCCGTCGCTCCCCACGGTCCGATCCGAGATGTCCTCAATGGTCTTCGTCAGCAGGTGAATATTGCCGGTCGTCGGCGTCGGGTTCCAAAGCTCACGCGGGTTGTCGCTTCGCTGGGTCAGCCGCCAGCCGGCGCCGATCGTGCCCACCAGCATGATCGCGCCCAGGGCAATCACCCCGCCGCGCACCGCCGCCCGCTTGCTCCAACCGAGGGCGAACAACACCGTGACGACCACCGCCAGAGCCAGCACGCCGCCTGCCAGAGCCAGCGGCAGGTAAGGACTGCTACTGACAGCAAACGTGATGGAGCGGGCGTACGCGCCCAAATTGAAGTAGGCAAAAGTCAACATCACAAACAGCACGGCGGTCTGCGCGGCTACTGTCTGCCATTCGCCTTCGGCGGCTTCGGTTTCAGAGAATAAATCGGCCAGTGCTCTGCCGCCCAGCAGAGCCAACGGGAAAACAACCCACAAGGCATCGCTCGCCTCACGCCCGCTGTATATCTGCCCAAACAGAATTGCGCCCACTGCAACCGCCGCTAAAACTTTGGCCGGCTCACGCCAGGGTAAATCGCAGGCGTTGGGTTCGGTTTCAATTTGAACGAAGCGTGAGGCAAAGTTGTGCCAGAGGCCGGAAAGAAAGGCCACATACAAGCCGCCGATTCCGAGCATGACCAGCAAGGGTTCGTAGACGACAAGAATTTGTGGCACAAGGCCGATTGGCCGCCCATCGAGTGACGGCGCCCAGCCTCTAATCCAGGCCGGGAGGGCCTCGCCCGCCGCGCTCAGACCGGGCCGATTAATCATCACTGCCGACGACAGCAGAAAGAAGGTCAGCCCAGCCGGGATCAGCAAACGAGACCAGTTGCCTTTCAATAGCGTCAAACCTTTTTGCGTTTCCTGAACAAAGGTTGGCCGCACCAGCGCCACCAGCAACGCCGCTAAAACACCCGCTGCCAGGCCGGATAAGAATCGCGGGCCGCTGGCCAGCCCAAGCCCCAGGCCCAGGCCGGCCAGAAGCAAACCGCGCGCCTCGGCGTCGTTTTCGTTCCCCGCAAACATTCGCCAGCCGGCCACGACCAACCACAGGCCAAGCGCGGCCAACGTTGTGCCGTCGGCAACCCGCGACGAAGCAATGAGGACGGATGAGATCGCCAACAACCCGCTGGCAACCAGCGCCCCGCCCCGGCCCAGTTCGCGCCGGAAAGTGAGCGGCGTAAAGATCAGCGCCGTGCCAGCCAGAGCCGGCCAGAGCCGCGCCCAGAACTCGTTCGCGCCAAATAGCGAAAAGGCAAACGAGGTAAGGGTGAACCAGGCCGCGCTCACCGGCTGAAGAGGCTCACCGGCGGCAACCACATAGCGCCAGGCGGCCAGCGCCTCGCGCGCTTCGGCCTGCGAAAGCGGCGACTCACCCAACGCATGCAGCCGCAAAAACACGGCGGCCAGGCCAATCAAAACGTACAGCCCGGTCTCAACCGTGAGCGCCGATTCCAAATTAAAAATTTCAGCTTGCGTGCTTGACGCGGGAGCGTCTCGCGCCTCTCGACCGATTGCCGTCATTTATCCTTCCGTTCGTAAATCGTCACGCCGTCGGCCTGATAGATCACGCGCATGAACCGGGCAAACTTGCCCAGGCCATCAGCGCCGTACTGCGCCGCTTCCATCGGGCCAACGTAAACGTAGCGTATGTTGAACTCGTCCAAAATTACCTGCGCCTCTGTCCACGTTGGCGCTTGATAAAGAAGCTTGATCTTGTCCTCGCGCCCGCCGGAGGCTTCGGTGTTGCCGCGCCATTGCAGTTCGTGGAACGGCCAGCCGATCACCGTCGGCAGACCGGTGTGGGCCGCCACCCGCGCATATTCCGTGTAACTGCCGCCCACTGCTTCGGCGATCACGGGCCGCCCGGCCACCGTCGCATTCAAAAACTTGATGGCTTCGTAATCCGACGTTCGCGAGGTTGCCATGTAGGCCATGCCGTCGAGCGTGGCGTACGGGTTGCCTTCGAGATCGCGCGTTGTGCCCATCCAGTTTTCGGTGATGGTCGTTGTGGACAGCACGGGGTAGATCAGGCCCAGGGCCAACACGGCGGCAACCCCGGCCCCGAACAGAGTCTTGCCAACCGGCTTCAGAGCCTGCAAAAGCAAATACGTTCCAAACGCGGCGGCGATTGACCAGATCACCCAGGCCTGATAATAAAACTTGAAGACGGTGTTCATGCGCCAGCCGAAGAAATCGCGCAGGTAGACGAATTCCGGGCCGAGGGTGAGAAGCGCCCCGGTGGCGATCAAAATGACGGCGAAGGGAGTCAGATCAAGGTTGGGCCGGCTCGGCTCGTCATCCGTTTTCTGTCGCGGGGCGAAAACCCAGGCCGCCGCAACCGCCAATAGCAACGTGAGCAGGAGCGGCATGGCGGCCCGCTCCAACCGCAGGCGCAACACCTGAGGCAACACATCCTGCAAATTGGCCGTCCCGATCATGCTGTCAATAGCCTGTTGCGCGTCGGGCCGGTCGCTGGTGATGATGAAGAATGCCAAAAGCGCGCAGACGATCATGAGGCTGGCTAAAATAGAGAAAGCAATCATCGCCCCGCCCCGCCATTCCATTGTTCGCCAGCGGCGAGCGACAAGCCAGCCCATGAGGGCCAGCACCACAAACAGCGACGGGCCGAACATGACCGCGAACTGCTGAAGGCGAGTGGCAAAGATCACGTTCGGCAAAATGCCGCCCAACTGCGAACGGAAGCCGATGTAGAACGGCAAATATAACAACACGCCGCACACCGCCAGTCCAGCGCCGAGCGAAATGCCGTCGCGCCAGACATCCGTTGCCCAACTGTCGCGCAAACCGCGCGCCACCGTGTAGCTGGCGACGACGACGAAAATATAAATCGGGAAGTCCCAGGTGTTCAGGAACGAGAGGCCGCCGAGCAGAATTGCGCCAATCAGCAAATCAGGCCAGGCCAGTGGCGGCAGCCATTGTTGCCAATCATCGGATTTCAAGAACGAGAAAGCTCTCGAAATTCCCGTAACCACTAACGACTCCGGCCAAGCCAATGAGGTCATCTGTTGATTTGGTTCATTTGTCTCAGCAGTTGCACGCGGTTTGTCGGCGTTGGTCTGCACCATCAAAAACAAGTTCAGGGCAAAGGCAATCGCCAGAAAAACAAACGGCAGGCCAAGCACGTGCGGGTGCATGTCGCCCAGCAAGAATGAAAAGAAGGGGAACTCGTCAATCACTTCAATCTCTGCGCCAGTGAAAGGGTTGATGTCGTGAACCACCCGCGAGGCCTGCCACCACCACAGAAAACGGTCGGGCATCCAGCCGGCACTGGGCAGAGTCGGGGCCACGTTCGTCCACTTGATGTCCAGCCACGCCCAGAAACTCTCGCCAAACAGTCCCATCTTGTGCATCACTTCAAGGAAGCCGTTGAGGTTGCCGATCAACATGAACAGCGGGCCGAGCAGAGCGGGCATGATGGCCCTGCCAACTCTGACTCCTGAGTCCTGACTCCTGACTCCTGCTATCAAATTCAACACCACCCCAAATGCGCCTAGAGCCGTGAGCGCAAACAGTAAGGCAATGCCCAAATTGAATCCCGCGCTCGGCAGAACGCCGGAGAGCGAGATGAGCATGGCCATGATGATGTAGCCAAAGTAGTAGTAGCTGATGGCATAGCCCGAAAGCCAGGGATCGCCCGGCGGCTGGGTTCCGGTGCGAAGCACCGAGTTGAGAAAGGCAAACTCCATCGGCTTTTCGGTGGCGGTGATGGTGGGGTTGAGGGCGCGGGCGTAAGCCCAGAAAGCAAAGGCGGCCAGAAAGATGATCTCGGTGATCAGTACCACCTGCCAATTTTGCCTCAGCCACTTTCCCATCTCGGCAGAGTTGCCGCTTCGCAAGGCAAATGCAGAAAGGACGCCGACGATGAGCAGGGCGGCGACCACGCCGCCGGGGTTGACCAGCACAAAGCCAAAGTTGCCCAGCAACCAGCCCACGTAACCCACCGCCAGCAGGCCGCCGGTCTTTGAAAGGCTATAACCGCGATCGGGGAGGAAACGGAAGAACCAGAAAAGGATGGGCCAGGCGACGAAACCAAAAATGGTGACGATCAACCACCACAGAAAAAACGCAAGCAAATCAGGCATAAGTTAATTCGTTGCTCCCGGCCCGGGGGTCAGCGTCGGCGTAAACGTAGAGTCGGTGAGCGGCAAGTCACGAGTCGCTTCAACCGTTGCCGTGTCCAAAACGATGCTATGGGCGGCAGGAGTCTGAATGGCCGGGACGCTGGGCGTCGCCGCCCGCGCGGCGTTGAGCGTGAGGTTGGAAACCAGGGCCATCACCACCACCGCTGTGCTGGCCGCCACTTGCCACGACCGTCGGACGGCGGGCAAAATGCCGGGGCGGCCAAGCCGGTCGCGCACGCCTGCCCAGGCCAGAGGTGGCAATGGCAAACGCGACAAGGCCTGGGCGGCAATCTTCAGAGCCGCGTGCGTTTGCCGGGCTTCGGCGGCCTCGGCCCGGCAGACTTCGCACTCGCGCAAATGCGAGTTGACTCGCGCCCGCGCCTCAGGTCCGAGCCGATTTTCAATGTAAACCAGTAGTAGTTCTTCAGAAACGTGTTCCATTTTTTCAGGCAAAGGCCGGACAGTCGTCCGGCCTCTCTAAAAACATCGCGCTTGCAAAGCGCTCCTACTCGCACCCGCTCAGAACAACGCCATCAAGTCGCGTCCAGCGCCTCCAGCCACTCCTCTTGCGGGGCGCCCGGAGCCGCCAACTGTTTCCTGAGCGCCACAATGCCGGTTCGCACCCGAGACTCAGCGGCTTTTGCGCCGCAACCAACGGCCTCGCCAATTTCGGCGTAAGGCAGGTCGCCGACGAAGCGCAGTAGGACGGCTTCGCGCAGTTTGGGTGAGAGGGCTTGCACCGCCGCCCACAGTTCGCGCTGAACGCCTCGCGCCGCCAGCCAGTCTTCCAGCGAACGGATTGAGCCGCGCCGCGATTCGTGGCGGGCAAACCACGCCAGTGGCACGGTCTCCAGCCACTTGCGCCGCCGCTTGTTGCGGCACCGGCTAACGGCAATGGTGAAGAGCCAGGTCTGAAGCGCCGAGCGGGCCGGGTCGTAGTGGCCCAGATTCTTCAGCGCGTACACAAACGTATCCTGAGTCACTTCCTCGGCATCGTCGGCGTCGTTGAGCAAGCTGGCCGCCAGCCGGAACACCGCCGGGCTGAACTGCCGGAAGAGGGCCTCCACCGCCGAGTCGTCGCCCCCCAGGGCGGCGCGAAGCAAGTCGGTCACACGTTCTTCAGAGTTATACACGGCCAGAGCCTAAAATCCGCTGTAGAGCGACGCGAAGCGGGCAAATCGCCCTACTTCACCACCTCGTAAATCACCACGCCGTCATTCTGGTAGGCGGCCTTCAACAGGCCGGCATCCACCATGCGCTCGAACTTGACGAACGATTCGGGCGGGTAGTAGGCCAATTCGTAGCCGCCGACCACAATGTAGCTTACATTGTATTTCTTTAGAAAAGCTTGCGCTTCGGTTTCGTCCAGCGTCGAATAAAACAGGCCGATGTCTTCCACGCGCTTGGTGACCAGAGTATCAGAGACGACGACGCCGCGCTGCTGCCGCTGGTGCCAGTTCCAGCCGACAACGCCGGGGAGGCCGGTGTTGATCGTATACCGCGATCCCCAGCGATACTCCGGCGTGTTCACTTCCACAATCACCGGCGAGCCTTGAACATTGTCCTGCATCCAGCGGATGGCGTCGTAATCGTACTTGAGCGGGATGTAGTAGCCCTGATCGCAATGCGCGCTCCACTGCATATAATCCATGCCATCCAAACTGTGAGGTTGATCTTTCACATCTGAACTCTGGGTGTACAGCAACGGCATTCCAGGGATGGCTTTGCAATCAACGCCCGGTTCGGTTGAGTCCAAGACCGCCGTGCGTTGAGGGAAACGATCGCGTATTTTGGCCGAAGCCGCAGTCGCCGTGTAAGACGCGGCCACCACAACCAGCACGGCCAGCGCTATCTGCCAGACCCGGCGGTTGAGCGATACCCACTCCGGCATCTGCGCCCAGACCCAGGCCAGAGCCGGGCCGGAGGCCACGCTCAGGAACGTCCACACCTGAAGGTAAAACTTGAACTGGGTGTTCATCCGGCCAATGTCGCCCTTGGCCACGACGACTTCCACCACCATCGTCAACAGCAGGCCGAGGCCAAACAGCGCCAGCGTCACCCGCCGTTCCGGTTCGGCGTCGGGCCGGATCATCAACAAGCCCGTCCAGGCGACGAGCGGCAGGGCAATGACGGCAACCTTGTAACCGGCAAGCCATAACCCGATCACAAATACTACAAACACGGCCAGCGTGAACAGGGCCGGGTTGATCAAGTCTCTCACTTCGTCGAGCGTCGTCTTTTGCATCCAGCGCCGCGTCTCGACCAGCAGGAAGCCGAGGGCGATGAACAGGAACAAGCCGTGAATGATGATGTAAGAGTCGAGCGGTGTGCGGTCGCCCTTCCAGAGTTCGATTGCGCCGTAGCCTTCGCCGCGCCAGGCCGTGTAAGGCCGGAAGAGCACACTGGCCAGGCCGATCAAAAGTATGCACCGCCAACTCACGTCAATCAAGAACCGGATGCTAAACTTGCCGTGCTTGAGATACTCGGCATAGAAAATTGCTACACCCCCCAGCAGCCAGTAAGTTTGATAGTCCGACAAGTTTGAGGGCTGGATGACGCCAAAGGCCAGCCCGCCGATTGCCCACAGAGCAACCGTCTCTAACCAACCAGGCCGCTTCCCGCTCCGGGCGTTGTTCACCAACGACACGATCCAGCCGAGGGTGACGACTGACATGGAAAGCACAATCATGTGTGCGTGCAGGTCGGCGTAAAGGAAGGTAAAGAATGGAAACTCGGCAATCGTCACTTCGGGGGTGACGCGAGTGGCGTTCCAATACCACTCGCCCGTGCCGATCGGCGTCGGCTGGCGTTCTACGTAAATGCGCCACGCGCCCACTGCCGCCCGCTGAAGATCGGCAAAGAGCGGCGAGGCCGTTTGAACGTCCGCCCCGGCTCGCGTCAGGGCCTTCATAATCACGTCCTTCTGGCCCAGGTTGCCTAGCGCCACAAAGAGCAAAGCGGCGGCGAGGCCGGCGAAGTAGGGGTTGGCGGTTTTGGTAATTGGGTATTGGTTATTGATTGATTCTTCAGCTTTTGGTTTCCGGCTGCTCGCCACTAAGTTGTAAGCCACGCCAAACGCGCCGATACCGACGAGCGAGAACAACATAGGCAGAATGAGGTTGTAGGCAAACGACGGCACGATGCCCAGCATCTTGGTGACGGTGGCGACGATGACAAAACCGTAATAGTAGTAGTTCAAGTAACCGCCGGCAAACCAGGGATCGTAAGGCGGGAACGAAGTGCTCTTGAGAACGGCGTTGAAGTACGAAAAGTCCATTGGCTTCTCGCCGCCATAAGACGGATGCCACAAGTCGGGGTTGCCCAGCCGGATGAGCAGGAAGAAGACGAAGAAGCCCAGCGAGAGTATTTCGACGATCAACACATAGCGCCGGTTTTCGGCCAGCCAGGCCTTGATCTCGCTCCCGCGCCGCCAGACGATGAAGGCCGACACCGGAACCAGGGCCAGCGCCACCAGCCACAGCGTTAACTGAGTGAAGGGCAGAAGTTGAACGCTGGCTAACAACCAGGCCGTCCAGGAAATTAGCAACAGTGAGACGTTGCGGGTGAAGGCGAAGCCGCGATCATGAAGGCCGCTGAAGGCAACGAAGGTAATGGGGAAAGCCAGCCACCCCAATAAAACGACGGTGAGCCACCAGGCCACGACGCCCAGCGGTTCAATCGCATTGAGCGGGCTGTTCCGGTTGAACATTTGCGACCAGGTTCCGCCCGCCTGTTGCTCAGTCACGCGATCACGCGGCAACATGAGCAGAGTCGGGGCGGCAGTGGCCTCGCGCGGCCCTTGATTGACGACCCGGGTCAGGTCAACAGCATAAAGCACCGCCGAGGCTTTCTCAATGGTGAAGTCGGCGCGCTTCTTGAAGACCCACACCGGCGCGTGGTCGTAAACGCTGAAGGCCTCCTCGGCTGAGAAGATGTTGTCGTTCCAGGGTTCGGCTTTAGAGATCGGCAGGTCGGGTTGGCGGCCCCAGGCCACAGACCCGGCCACGTCGGAGATTTGAAGCGGGCCAATGGTGATCGGCGATTGGAATTGGGCGACGAGGTCGAAGCCTAATCGGCCATCGAACAAGGCGCGATAGTATTCCATCGTCATCAGGTAGGCGTTGGGCAGGCGCGAGGCGCTCCAGATGGCGCGCTGGCTGGGCAGGATGAGGTAATCAACCTCAGTCAGGTTGTTGATGATCATCTGGCGCTTGTTCTCGTCGTCGCCCCAGCGCATTTCCATCGTCAGGCCACGATAGAGGCCGCCAAACCCGTCGCGCCCTTCTATTCGCAGCGGCAGGCCTTCGTCCCACGACTCATTGGCAATGGCCGACCCTGTCACTTCCAAAAAGTTTTCCGGCCCGCCTGAGGCGAGAAGGTAATAACGCGTGCCCTTCTCCAGTTGGACGGGGCCGAGCGGCGCGATGAACGTGCCGCCCGGCAGGCCGGGGTCTTCCGTTTCGATGATCACGTCAGTCTGAGCCAGCGGTTGCGTGCCTTCAGGGTTGGCCGAGAGGACGACATGCAAGATGGCGGTTGAAGCGCCGGCCAGGTCGCGTGCATGTCCAACTGTTACTGAATTTACTGTGCCGCTCACGCGTGGTTCAAGCACGGCCAGCAAAGGCTGGTCGCCGGCGATTTGCGCCGGGAAGGGCGCAGAGATCGGCTCAACATAAACGCCGTCGGCTGTATCGAGAGTCAGGTTGAAAGCGGCGGGGACGTTTTGGTAAATCCACCTGGAGGCCTGGATACGCGAGTTGTCAGTCCGGTAAATGCTGGTGAAGCCCCAGGCCCAGGTGAGGGTGCCGAGGGTGACGACAGCGAAGAGCGCCGCCGACGACAGACGATAGACGATAGACGAAGGTTTGCGTTCGTCCTTCGTCTCGCGAAGCGGTCCTTCGTCTTTATCACGTTTCGCCATCGCCCACAACTCGTAAACCGCCCACGCCGCAAACAGGGCCATGAAAGGATAGATGGGCAGGAAGTAGCGAACGGACTTGACCCAGCGCGTGCCCATGAACAGGAAGTAACCGCCGGCCCAGGTGAGCGGTAAAAGATGAAGCCGCCAGGCTGAAGTGTTGAGCGAGCGCCAGGCCGCCCAGGCCAAACCGGCCCAGGCCGCCAGGCCAAGCGGCAGGCCCATGCCCCAGATCACCATGTTGATGAAGGGGAAGATCAGCGCCGGGCGATTTGTCCATTGCTCGCCGGGCGGGCCGCCGCCGATGCCGCTCGACTCGGCCTGAGCCACAGCCATGCTCTCCGACCATTCCGGATTCGGTTTAATCGTGAAGAGGGTCGTGTCGCCTGTCTCGGCGCGGAAGGACATGGGCTGGGTGACGCGGAAAGCGATGAAAGCAAACACGGCGGCCAACGCGATCCGCCAGCCGGCTTCGATCAACAGGTTGGTTGGGTCGCGCCCCTCTTTTTGCGCCTTGAGCCAGCGGTCGGTGTAAGCAATGAAGGCCGCCGCCAGAATCTCGCCGAACAGCGGCAGGAGGTTGATGCGCGAGGCCAGGGCCATGCCGAAAGAAACGCCGAAGAGAACATACCAAAGCCAATCGCGATAGCGACTCCCTTTCCCTGTCGCCCGCTCTCCGGTGACGGGGACGGCCTGCGCCGCCCGGACGGCGAAATACATGGTCAAGGCCGTGAACGTCCCGGCGATGTTGTCCGCCGTCATAAAGTGCGACTGCTGAATCTGCATGACGGCCAGGGCGCTGAGGGCCGCGGCCAGCAAGCCAACGCGCCGGTTGTATAAACGTGAGCCGATCAGGAAAATGATCAGCAAAGACAGGCTGTCGGCCAGGGCCGAGAGCTGGCGGCCCATGAGTCGCAACTTGGTGTAATCGGTGTTGCCGGTGACTTCGGCGGCGAAGCGAATGATGGTGAGCGGCCACTGGCCCCACCTCATGCGGTTGTCGGGAACCGGGTACTCCGGGTCGGGCGGGATGGGCAGGCCGTCAATGTCATATTTCTGATACGGACTCATCGGCGAGATGCGGGTGTTGAAATACTCGCCCAGAGATTTGGGAATATGGAGTTGAGTGAGGGTGCCGGTGAGGCCGTATTCGTCCGGGTGCAGGTCGGTGCCCTGGTTCCAATTTGTCCAACTGAAGCGGAAGTACAAACCGGCGGCGACGAGGAGGACGAGCAAGAGGTCAACCGCCAGACCGCGCCAGTCCAGGCTGGCAGTTCGCGGCGCGGCGCGTTCAACTTCGCGGGCTTCGGTGAGTGCCAGAGTGGAATCAATCACGCCGCCCGTCATCGGCGGCTGAAGTTCGGAACCCGGCATTTCTATTTCGTCGGCGGCTGTGCTTTCAGACATAATCAACTCAAACCACAGGTTTCATAGATTTACACAGATAGAGTCAATCTGCGAAAATCTGCGAAATCTGTGGATACATTAATTCGGCAGAGGGATTGTGGTCTCGTCAAAGTCCACGATACCCGGCACAAAGAATGTCACAAAATCCTTGTCGTGAAACGTCGAGGCGCGATACGCCAGTTTGCCCTGCGGATAAATTTGCCGCAAGAGGGCAATGCTCTCGGCATCGTGCCGGTTCAAAATATACAACTTCGGACGCGGGTCGTTCACCATGTCGCCCAACTTGGCGGCATCCAGAATGGCGTTGTCCCACCCGAACTGCCCGGCATAAATGCCTACCGACCGCGTGTCCACCCAATATGGATAAGCGCGAATGAAGACGGTGTCGTAAGAGCCAACCGACTCGGCCCACGATTTTACCAGCGCCCCCAACTCGGAGGCGTTCTGCACCGAGTCCCGATATTGCTGCGCATAGTTGACGAAGAGGATGTCCCAATTGTTCTGCGCCGAGAGAAAGACCAGCGCGCCGACCAGCCCCAGGCCGACTAAACGGCCTCGCCACCCGGTGATAAGCGATTGACTGTGTTCTACCAACAGACGCAGGGGAAGCGCCACTATTAAAAATACGACCGGGATCGCCACCCCCGACCGGTGAAGCGACGGGTTCTCGATGGGAAAGGCCAGGGCCATCGTGGACGGCAACAACAGCACCGGAATCGAAATCAGCAGGAACAAGTCCAGCCAGTGGCGGCGGCGAACGTAACGATAGAGCAGGTAAAGGACGCCAAGGGCAAACAGGCCACCCATGACCCAGTCCAGCGCCGGCTGGCCTGCCGGGCTAACCAGCCAGGCCGAGTCTGCCGTCCACGAGAACATGCGGAGTGAATTCCACTCGTTCGATAGGAACCGGCTCAAGGTGGGCGGCGTTTCTGCGCCGGTGTCGCCGACGACGCGGGTGAGGGTACGCCGCCAGAAGTCCTGCGGCGCATCGGCGGCGTAACGAATCATAGGCACGAACGCGGCCACGATGATCAGCGCCGCCATGCCCAGCCAGGCGGCGAGCTTCGCGGCCTGCGCCCTGTTCCAGTGATGAAGCGCATACAGCCCAAAAGCCACTGCCGCCGCCAGCGGCACGACCCGGATCGGCGTGTAGCCATACAACCCGAGGCCAATCGCCAGCCCGGCCAGCAACATATCATTTCGGCTCTGGCGCTTGAGGGCGCGGATGATGAGCCACAAGGCCAGTGTGCCAAAGAACGGCGCGAACGGGAAGCGCAGGCCGTTGCGGCTGATGGCATTGGGCCACCAGCCGATCCCGGCGGCCAGCATCGTCAGGATTGCGATCCAATCGTCGTCCGCGATTTCGCGGGCGAGCAGGAAGATGAACGGCAGGGTGAGGAAGCCGACGAGGGAGGTGAGCAGTTTGAGGGTGAGGTGCGAGAGGCCGGTGGGCAAGACGTTGGCGGCAATGGCGGCCAGATAAAACTCCATCGGCTCGCGCCCGCCATTGCTGGCCTCAAAGATCGGGCGGA
Source organism: Chloroflexota bacterium (assembly GCA_016197225.1). NCBI lineage: Bacteria > Bacillati > Chloroflexota > Chloroflexota bacterium. The sequence continues at coordinate 51,414 of JACPWC010000001.1, read as the reverse complement.
CGCCGTTGCTCAAAATGTCGTTCACATCGCGAAGTTTCTCGACGTGATCGCTCGTCATCTCCACCGGCACGCTGTTCAGGTTGGCAAAGCGAAACCCGGCAGAGACGGCCAGCACAAGGAGGAACAAGAAGAGCTTGTTCGTAAGGCGAAGGTTGAACTCGCCGCGCCACAATCGTTCCCACAACAAGTGCCAGTTCAACTTAAGGCCCAGCGGCCCCTGCCAGAAGGCGGCGACCCAGGCGATCAGACTCATGGCCCAACTGAGCCGGCCAAAGATGTTGAAATCGTTGTTCTTGAGGAAGAAGTAGGTCAGGCCGCTCCACAACAAAGCCAGCGCGGCCACGCCCCAGCGGACGCGAGTCTCCACTTGCGGCGCGAGATCGAGAAGAGGCAACGTCTCGGCAGGCGCTGATCGCAAATCCAAAGATTCGCGCCAGACGACGACGGCAAAAATGACGAGGCCAATTGCCAGCAGGAGGACGCCCTGCCCCAGCGCTTCGCGGTTCTGCGAGAGGCTCCACTGCCCAGTCAGGGCAAAGGCGATCCCCAGCGGCAGGCCGAGCCAGCGGGCCAGATTAAGTTGCCGGGTGAGATCGATAGGCTGGCGCGCGGGACGCAGGACGGGCGCGGAGCGAAGCGACTCGAACGCTGGCAGTTCCACAGGCAAGCCGTCGGCGGCGGTGGGCCGCGGGGCCAGCCCGAGACGGGAGAGGAGGATGAGGTAAGCGTCCCAGAGAGTCATAAGGAATACTCAATTCACAATGCTCAATGCACAATTCGTAAATTTATGGCGCATTGTGAATTTTCTTCGTCACAAAAAATATATACGCGCCCTTCTCCTGCTTGCCTTCTTCAAAGAAGCGTCGCAGGAGTTTTTCGGTCAGCCACAGGTTGGCGCGGCTGGGCCAGAGTATCCAGCGGCCAGTGAGCGTTTTGGCAACGGCGGCGGGCAGGCCAAGATAATGCCCCCACTCCAGGGCGGCGTGCGCGCCGGGCGAAAAATAATACCAGTGGCGTTCAACGGCAAAGCCGGCCCGGGCTAGCCGTTCACGCCATACATCGGGCGAATCGCAGTGGTGATGTCTGGAGATACGATTAAAGAACCGTTCGTACATTTCTGCAAGTCCGCGAAGTCCTACCTGCCGCAGAAAGTGCGAGATGGATAGAAACTCCAGGAAGTAGTCACTCGGCGAACAAAAGATGAAGGTAGCGCCCGGCTTGAGCACCCGGTTGAGATCGGCCAGCACCGGGTCCAGCTCCGGGATGTGTTCCAGCACCGAATTGCTGACGGCGCTGGCGAAGTGCTGGGCCGGAAACGGCAGTCGGGTACCGTCGGCCTGAGCCAGAACTTTGTAAGCGTTGCGCGCCCGGGCCTCTTTGAGCGGCAACCACCAGGGATCGATTCCGGCGGCGAGGGGGCGGTCGAACGTTTCGGAAGCAAAGTGGCCGTCGCCACAGCCGAGGTCGAGCGCCGGTTCGGGCAGGGTCAGGCCATCGTAAAACTTCGCTTCGACCGCTCTCAGCAAGCCGCGAAAGGCGGGCATGGCTTTGAGTTGTCGCCAGAGCAGATCATCAGTCATATTGATTAAGGGCGGGTGAGTTTTCAGTTGCGGCGATGTTTCAGTTCTTCAAAGAGGGCTTCGTACCGGGCGGCCACGGCATCGGGCGAAAACACATCGGCAATCTCGGCCCGGGGCCGGAGGTACTTCTCGCGATGATCCAGCACGTCGAGGATGGCTTCGGCCAGGGCAACCGAGTCACAAATGGACGCGACCCGGCCCATGCCCGTCATCGTCGTCGGCTGGCGCACACCCGGCAAGTCGCTGGCGACGACCGGCGTGCCGCACATCATGGACTCGATCTGCACCAGGCCAAACGTTTCGGTGCTGTTGATGCTGGGCAAAGTTGTGACGTGACAAGCCTTGAAGAAGGCGGCCATCCCTTTGGCGTTGAGGGTGCCGACGTGAACGTAGTGGTCGCGATACTTTTCCAGCAATGGCTCCAGCTTTCGCAAGTAGGCCGACTCGCCAATTGCCTCACGCGGCCCGGCGTGAACGACGACAACATTTGGATACTTCGTCATGATGCCCGGCAAAGCCTCGAGCAAGTATTCGATGCCTTTCTCAGCCGCAAAACGCCCGGCGAGGCCAAGCACGGTTTTGCCGTGCAGGCCGTAACGTTCCACGAAACCATGAACCTCTTCCTCATCCGGTTCGGGAATTTCAACCGGCGGGGCGATGACACGCACTTTGTGGAGATACTTCGAGAGATAAGGTGAGTGTTTGGCAAAGTCGTCGGTGTAGGCCGAGATGGCGTCGCACAGTTTCGCGGCGGCATGGTTGCTGGCGTTCACCACCGTGCTCGCCACACGGTTGACAAACGACGGCGGCAGAAGCAAGTCGGAGTGATAAGTGAGGATGCTGGGCTTGTTGAGAAGTTTGGCGCGGGTGGCGATGCCGCTGGCGTCGAGTTGCGGCAGGTGCAGGCTGAGGGCGTCGTTCTGCCACATATACTTGGTCGCCAGAAAGGTCAGGGTGGGCATGAGCACGCCTTTGCTCACGCGGGCCAGCACTGGGGCGCGCACCACCCGCACGCCGTCCATCATCTCATTCAGCGGCAGGCTCGGCTCGTAATGTGAGGTGAGCACGGTGACGGCGTGACCGCGCCGGGCCAACGCCCGCGACAGGCGCTCGACGTAGATCGTCAGACCCGAGACGTGCGGGCGATAATAAGTCAGCGCGACCAGAATCTTCATTTATCGCCGGGTCGGGCCGAGGCCATCACGGTTTGGGCCGCCGAGGCCAGGTGAGAGAAGCTCTCGCCTTCGCGGTCGAGGCCGATGGTGCCGAAGATGCCGGTGAGGATGAAGCTTTGGAGATGAGCGGTGATGGCGTAAGCCAGGGCCACATTGGAGGGGACGCCAAAGACGGCCAACCCGGCCACTGCGCCCGCTTCATACAACCCCGCACCCGAAGGCGCGGATGGAATGCTCAGACCAAGCGCCAGGGCGCAAGTGACAAAGATGCCCACGTTCAATTGCGCGCCCGGCACGAAGGAGAGCAACATGAGATAAGACGCGCCGCCCCAGCCGAGCCAGGTGATGATAGACCAAAATATCCCCGCCAGGAGGCGTTTGCCCCCGGCGGCGCTGACACCCAGCAAAAATTCATCGCCTTGCTTGAGTAAAGTCTCGCTCAGCTTGGCCGGAAACGGTTTGAGAAAAAAACGGGCCACCGCCATCGCCTGAGTCCGCAACGCGGCGGCGATGAACATTCCGGCGACGCCGATAAACGCGATGGCGGCCAGGGCCGTGCCGCTCTGCACCAGAAAGCCGCCGGCGGGCACAAACGGAATCACTAATATCAACATCCCGAAGATTGTGAGCACGTCGAGCAGGCGCTCGATGATGACGGTGGAGAGACCCTGCATCACGGTGACATTGCTATTGCGGCTGACAAGGTAGGCGCGGCTGAGTTCGCCGAGCCGGAGCGGCAGGACATTGTTGAGCAGGTTGCCGGCATTGGAGATCCAGAACGAGCGCGAGGTGGAGATTTTGTTGTCGAGCAGAGCCTGCCAGCGCACGCTCTTGGCCCAGGTTCCAGCCATGTTCAGAATGATGGCTGGAATGAACCAGAGGTAGTTGGCCTTCACCAGTTCTTTGCCCACCTCGGCCAGGTCAACATTCCACAGAATGATGCCGATTGAGATCAGGCTGACGAGGAAGCCGAATAGAACTTTCCAGTTGATTTTCACAAGTTGCCGCCTTTAGAAAGAATACCGCGCAATTATACTCGACGGGCAAGTGTGAACGCCGGTTTGGCAGATAAAGAAAGAAAAATCCGCGTTCATCCGCGTCCCCTCTTTACGCTTCCAAAATATCCACCGGCTTCTCTTCCACTTTCTTCTGGTCTTTGCTGATCCGCACTTCTTCGTGATAAGAGCGTTCAGTGTTCACTTCCCACAGGTCGTGCCGCCCCAGGCCGAGCATGTTCTCGACGGCGTAAATCGAAGTGAGCATGGAGTGATCCTGGTTGTTGTACTTGTGCAGGCCGTTGCGGCCAACCGTTTGCAGGTTGGGGATTCCGGCCAGGTAGTTTTTGATCACCTCAAGATGCTCGGCGTACACGGCGTCGTAAACCGGGTAGGCCTTGAGCTGGCGCACGACCGTGCCGTCAATCACCGTTGCGCCCTTCGTCAGGCCGATCCTTTCCAGTTCGCGCTTGCCCAACTTCAACAATTCGTCGTCGGCCATTTGCCACAGTGCGTCGCCTTCGGCGCAGAAGTATTCGAGGCCGAGGCTGGAGGTGTTCGGGTCGGGAACCATGAACGGACTCCAGTTGCCAAAGTTCTGGATGCGGCCCACTTGCACTTCCGGGCTGTGGATGTAAATCCAGTTGTCGGGAAAAAGATTCGGCTTGTCGAGAATCAGGACAACGGTGAGAAAGTCGCGGTACGAGAGATGCTTGATCGAAGTCCGGATTTCAGGCGGCGGCGGGGGATCAAGTTTGGCGATGAGTTCGGTAAGTGGCGCAGAGGAGATCACGTCGGTGGCGGGGAAGAAACAGGCTTCCCCGTTCACGACGGCTTCCACTCCGATCACGTTGTCGCCGTCGCGTTTTATTTTGACTGCGTCGGCGTTCATCAACACTTTGCCGCCGCGCCGGGCCACCAGTTCCGCCACCCGTTCCCACATCATGCCCGGCCCGTTGCGGGGATAGTGAAATTCTTCGATGAGGGTTTTGATCTGCTCGCCGCGCGGTTTGAAGAACGCATTGCGAATGGCCGTGAACAACGATAGCCCTTTAATGCGTTGGGCGGCAAAATCGGCGCGGATTTCGCTGGTGGAGATGCCCCACACTTTTTCGGTGTAGGTCTTGAAGAAAATTTCAAAGAGGCGCTTGCCGAAGCGGTTGGTGACCCATTGTTCGAAAGTGTCTTCTTGTTTGTAGGGGAAAAGGCGAAAGCGGATGTACGAGAGCATGATCAGGGCGCTTCGCCAGAGGCCCATGTTGAAAAGGGCGTTGAAGGCGCGCAGAGGGTAATCGAAAAATTTGCCGTCGTAGTAAATGCGCGAGGTGCGCGGGCGCAGAAGGAACTCGTCGCCCATCCACTCCTGCCAGAGCTTGTTCACTTCGTCTACTTTGGTGAAGAAGCGGTGGCCGCCGATGTCGAAGTAGTAGCCTTTGTATTGCTCGGTGCGGGCGATGCCGCCGACGAGGTGATACTTTTCCAAGACCGTCACCTGCACGTCGCGCCGGATCAACTCCCAGGCCGCCGTCAGCCCGGCCGGCCCGGCGCCGATGATGACGACGTGGCGGGCGTGGTTAGTGCTTGCTTCGCGCTCTGAAGGCAACTCCTTCACTCCTCGCTCGACCTCTGCAAATTTGATCTACGGCGGTTGGAAACCGCACCAACAGACCGCACGAAGCCTGCCTTCGCAGGCTATTTCCGCAAGATTTTAGTCCGCGAAGGCGGACTTCGCGCTCTTCGTTGCCGCGATTTCAATCGCACATTTTGTAAAACTTCACTCCTCGCCCAGCCTCAGCACCGCCATAAACGCCTCTTGCGGAATCTCCACCTGCCCCACCCTCTTCATCCGCCGCTTGCCGCGCTTTTGCTTTTCGAGCAGTTTCTTCTTGCGGCTGATGTCGCCGCCGTAGCACTTGGCCAGCACGTTCTTGCGAATGGCCTTGACGTTGGCTCGGCTGATGATCCGCCCGCCGGCCGCGGCCTGAATCGGAATCGCAAACTGCTGGCTCTGGATCAAGTCCTTGAGTTTGCTCACCAGCATCTGGCCCTTGTGATAAGCCATGTCGCGGTGGACGATCATCGCCAGCGCGTCCACCGGCTCTTCGTTGACCAGCAGTTGCAGTTTTACCAGATCGTCGGCGCGGTAGCTATCGAACTGATAGTCGAGCGAAGCATAGCCGCGCGTGCGCGACTTGAGTTGGTCGTAGAAGTCCACGATCAATTCGCCGAGCGGAATATCGTAGGTCAGTTGAACACGTTGCGGCGCAGGATGTTCCTGGCTGATAAAAATGCCGCGCCGCTTCGTCACCAAATCCATGATCGTGCCGTAGTATTCGTCGGGCGTGAAAATTTGAATCCGCATCCAGGGTTCGCGGATTTCGGTGATCGTGCCTTCGTCGGGCAAATCGGCGGGGGAGTCCACCCGGAGCGTCTCGCCAGTGACGGTGACCACTTCGTATTCCACCGAGGGCGCAGTGGCGATGATGTCTAAATCGTATTCGCGCTCCAGCCGCTCCTGAATAATCTCCATGTGAAAGAGGCCGAGGAAGCCGCAGCGGAAGCCGAAGTTGAGGGCGGTCGAAGTCTCAGGTTGATACTCAAGCGAGGCATCGTTGAGTTGCAATTTCTCCAGCGCGTCCTTGAGCAGGGCGTAGTCTTCGCCCTCAACCGGATACACCCCGGCGAACACCATCGGCTTGACTCGTTGATAACCGGGCAGGGCTTCGGAGGCCGGGTTGGCCGCCAGTGTGATCGTGTCGCCGACTCGGCACTCGCGCACCGTCTTGAGGCCGGTCGCCACGTAGCCCACTTCGCCGGGAGTCAAGCGCCCGGTCACTACCATCTTCGGCGAGAACGTGCCAATCTCCACCGGCTTCACTTTGACCCCGGTCGCCATCAACAGCAAGTCGTCGCTCATGCTAATGATGCCTTCGAGAAGGCGAACGTAAGCGATCACGCCTTTGTAAGTGTCGTAATGCGAATCGAAGATCAGAGCGCGGGCCGGCGAAGCGTCGTCGCCTTTGGGCGGCGGCACTTGCTTCACCACCGCTTCCAGCACGTCGCGCACGTTGAGGCCCTCTTTGGCCGAAATCTTGATGATCTGCTCTTCGGGCGTGCCGAGCAGGTTGCTCACTTCCTTCGCCACTTCGTCGGGCTGAGCCGCGGGCAGGTCAATCTTGTTGATGACGGGGATGACTTCGAGTCCCGCGCCGAGGGCAAGATAGAGGTTAGCCAGCGTTTGGGCTTCGATCCCTTGTGAAGCATCCACAACCAGAATCGCACCCTCGCAGGCGTTGAGGGCGCGGCTGACTTCGTAGGTGAAGTCCACGTGGCCGGGCGTGTCAATCAGGTTGAGTTCGTAGGTCGAGCCGTCGAGGGCGGTGTAGCTCATGCGAACGGCGGAGGCCTTGATCGTCACGCCCTTCTCGCGTTCAAGGTCCATTGAATCCAGAATCTGCTCGGTCGTGTCGCGGTCAGGTACAGTGCCGGTGAGGTGCAACAACCGGTCGGCCAGCGTGGACTTGCCGTGGTCAATGTGAGCGATGATGCAGAAGTTGCGGATGTGGGCGGTGTCCATAAGTCTCGCGTAACGTGATAAACGGGAGACTGCGTCTCCCGTTGAGGGGAAGTATACCTGAGATTGGGCGGAGGAGAAAGGTGGTTAGTGAGACAAGGTGGGCAAGCGAAATTAGAACGGATGAGGCTATCTTCTGACGGCTAAAGAGGAGTAATATGGTCTTGGAGTGCGGGTTATAGTTCTTCCCCCAATTGTTCTGTAAGGCTTCTGCCGCTCCCTGTGTTGGCCTTTAGTTTGGGAGCAATAACGTGAGCTTCGGCCAGGTAGTTGGCCCAACCAAACCGTCTTATCGGCGTCGAAAGAATCGCCGAGAGACGGTTTTTTGTTTACTGCCGCTCTTTGCTCGCCAACTGATGACCATTTTTCCAAAAGTGACAGCTTTTGACACCTTTTGCTAAAGGCCGCAAACGCGCACCCGATTGCCGAACGAAAGACGTAAACAAGGATGGGCTCTTAGATAAAGTCGGGTTGTTGCGCGAGGCACCGGTCAACCAAGGGTCTTTTTTATGCACTATAATCACCGTGCAGGAGACTCCCAACATGACCCCTTCAACACCTTCACAAACCAACCTCTGGCCCAAAACCCGGCCTCTGTTGATCGGCGGCGTGGCTCTGGCGCTGTTAGTCGCCATCGGCTACTGGGGCGGTGCGGTCAAAACCGGCCCACTGTTCATCGCCGGCCTGGTCGTTCTCTCGGCCATGATCCTTGCGTTCGGCCTGCTCACCTGGTGGCTGTATCTCAGCCCCATGCCATCGCCCGCGCGCGCCCAAAGCGCAACGGCCTCACCTGCCCTGCGTCAACTCGTCAGCGTGCTGGTCATCATCAGCAGCATGCTGTTCGTCGTCGGCGCGTTTTGGGATGAAGTGTGGCACCGCACGTTTGGCTCCGGCATCGTTCTCGACGATTTCTTCTGGCGGCCCCATCAACTCATCTACGGAAGCATGGGGCTGACGGCGCTCTTCGCCGTTGGCGGCCTGTTCAACGCCTTGCGCGGGCGGGGCAGTATCCGCCAACGCTTCCGCGCCGAGCCGATGATCGGCCTGCTGGCCCTGGCCGCCTTCTACCTCAGCGCCTCCGGCCCGTCCGATCTGATCTGGCACCAGATTTACGGCCTCGACATCACTGCCTGGAGTCTGCCGCATCTCTTCCTCACCACCGGCTCCATATTCGTCACCCTCACCGCCATCGCCCTCCAGCTTTCACTCTTGCCGCGCCACGCCTGGCGCGGACTCCCGGGCCTTCAACTACAAGAGGCGCTGGCCGTCCTGGTCATGGCTCTGGCCCTGCTGTTCTGCATTCAATTTTCCACCACCGAGTGGGACGGCCTGCACGCTATCGGCGACGCCAGCCGCGTCTCGTTCTGGTCGCGGCCCGAATGGCTCTACCCGGTCGTCGTCGTTTCGGTCTCCATCTTTTTCGGTGCCTTCGCCGTCCGCGCCCTGCGCCGGGCCGGGGTTGCCACGCTCGTCATGCTGGTCATGCTCGTCATGCGCCTCTTGCTTCTCACCGCGCTCGGCGTCTGGAATTCTGAGATTGGCATGGGCCTCAACGCGCATCTGCTCATGTTCCCGGCGGCGCTGGCGATGGACGCCTGGCACTGGGCGCGACTGAAAAGCGCCGACTCAAACGCGACTCTGATCGGCGGCAACCTCGTCGGGGCAACCGCCTCGCTCGTGGTCAGCCTGATCGCCATCCCAGCCCTGATGATTTATCCGCGCATCAACGCCGGCGTCGCGCCGCTCATGATCCTAATGGGTTTAGTTGCGGCGCTGTGGTTCGGCTGGGTCGGCGCGTCGCTCGGCGGGTGGCTGGGCGGGCTGGGCCGCCCGGCTGAGGCGGCTGAACCGTTGAGTCCGCGTGTTGTCTGGGCCGGCGTGGGGGTGCTGGCCGCTTCCATCGCCTTCGCTGCGTTTTTTATTTTGACGGCTACGGCGCCGACGGTTTAAACGAAGACCTGTCAGGTCTCAGCAAGTTGTCTGCAATTTTCAGACTCTGCACGAGACCTGACAGGTCTTGACCTTATTCTCGATAAAGTCTATTACAAAACAAAACCCGGAAGGCCGCTTCGCGCAACCTTCCGGGTTTCTATTGTTGAGCGACGCGAAGCGGGCAAATCGCTCTACTCGCTCGGGATGATCAGCCACAACAACAGGTAGAGGCTGAAGCCCGGCACGCCGCCGGGGATGAAGGCGATGAGAAACGCCAGCCGGAACCAGAACGAACTGACGCCGAAGAACTCGCCCAGGCCGCCGCACACGCCCAGGAAAACCCGGTCGCGGCGCGAGCGTCGCAATGAATGTTTGGTTGCGTTCATTTTGTTTTCCTCCTGTTCACGAAATTAGACAGCGAGACGGCGGCAAAGTTTCAGACCGCCGCTACTGCGACGAAAGGCAAATTGCCATTTGCCATTCGTCATTCCTCATTCGCCAATTCCACCACCGGCTCCCCCTCCCGCCCCACTGCGCCAATCACCACGCCGTCAACGCCGCTCGCCTTCAGCAACAGCCCGGCAATCGCTCGCGCCGTTTGCAGTTGCTCATCGCTCTCAACTTTATTGATGAGCAGGATGAAGCGCGCCCCGGCAGGCACATTCTTTCGCCCGCCGAGCGGACTCGACAACACCGCCGCAACCATCTCCGGTGTCACCGTCTCGCCAGAGTAGATGTCGGCTACTAACTCCGGGCGGTGAACGTGCCTCTCATTCAGCGGCTTGCCAATCACCTCAACACCAATCACTGCCACTACCAGCGTCACACAATCAGGAATCACCGGCTCGTGCTCGGCGGGCGCTTTGAAAGGCCTCATACGCGAGCCGTCGGCCTCAATCAGAATTGGGATTTGGGGATTTGGGATTTGGGAGTTTATATTTTGGATTGTTTCCGGCGAAACACCAAACGCTTTGCCTTCAACCGGATCAACTTCGCCGGTGAGCAGAACGTGAGGTGAGGTTTGCAGGGCGAATTGCAAGCCGGCCAGCGATTGGACGTGAACGGGCGCGAGGCGGGTCTGGGCGGCGAAGATGCGGGTGGTGGTGGTGGTAACGACCCGCTGGCCCGACTCCATGATTTCCGCCGCCAGCCGGAACATGGCTGTGGTCTTGCCCCCGCCGCCTACAAAGGCGACGACGTCACCCGGAGCCACTTTAAGCGCCTGGAGAAGTTTCATGCGCGCCCACTCCAAAGAGCGGCTCTCCCGACTACAGAGTCAGGCAAAGAAGGATTCGGGCGGCTTTCATTTGAGCAAAGGCTCCAATGAGGCAAACCAGAGTTGAGCGATTTGGTCGTAACCGGCTGGGTTGGGATGATTGCCGTCGTCGTAAAGCGTGGCCGGGTCGGTGAAGATGGTGGTGTTGTAAAAGTCAACCGTGACTGCGCCGTGCTTGACTGCCGTGTTACCGATCACAGTGTTGTAGCGAACCACAATCTGCGACATACGCGCCAGCTCGTCGGGCGTTGTGCCGGGGAAGGCTTCACCTTTGAGCGCAACCGGGCGCTTCGATTGATCGTCCAGCAGAGCGATAAACACCGCCGCCCCGGCATCGCGCAGGCGGCTGACGATAGTCTCGATGTTGTTGGCGAAGCGTTCCACGTCTTGCGCGTCGGCCTCGTCCGAGCCTTCGCCGTATTCGTAGAGATACCACATATCGTTACTGCCGATCCACACAAACGCGGCCACCGGCCCGCTCGCCGAAGCCGCCTGCTCAACCGCGCGATCCAGCTGGCTGGCGAGGCCTTGGTCGCCGTTAATCAACGCCTCGGAGCTCCACCCAGACTGCCCCAGGTTGACGACGGTTGAACCGGGGCGAACGGCGTTCACCATATCGAGCAACCGGCCCGGGTAGCCGCGCCCGGTCTCGTCGCCGTCGCCCTGAGTCAAACTGTCGCCGAGCATGATCAGGGTGATCGGGCCGGGCGGGAGCGACTCGACCGAGGCGGCAGGCGGCGTGGTGGCAGACGCTTCCACGACCGGAGACGGCTCAACCGGGGCCGCCGTCTCTGTTGGGGCAACCGATTCCTGAGTAGCGGCCACCGTCGCCGCCGGGGCGGCAGTCGTGCTCTCGCCTGCGCCGCACGCCGAAACAACCATCATTGCTACAATCAACGCCATCAGCAGTTTGTCTCTCATCGCCATCCTCCGAAGCCGGATTATATGCTAAAAAACCCGGCGCGCCGCTTGACGGATGATTTAGCCCGCGTTACAATGCCGTTCCGCTGACGGGGCCATTTGCCCCGTCGCATTGTGTCACCTGATGTTCAAAAACCTTAGCGACAAGCTACAAAACGTTTTCAAGGAAATCACCCGGCGCGGCAAACTAAGCGAGGCCGACGTGGATGCCGCCTTGCGCGAAGTGCGCCTGGCCCTGCTCGAAGCCGACGTTAACTTTACCGTCGTCAAAGAATTTTTGGCGCGGGTGCGCGAGCGCTCGATTGGCGCCGAAGTGTCGCGGGCCTTAAACCCCGGCCAGCAGGTGATCAAGATCGTTCACGAAGAATTGATCGCTACGCTGGGCGAGCCGGGTAAGCTGAACCTGAGCGGCCAGCCGCCGCGGGTGATCATGCTGGTGGGTTTGCAGGGCGCAGGCAAGACGACGATGGCCGCCAAGCTGGCCCGCTGGCTGCGGACTCAAGGCCAAAAGCCCTTGCTCGTCGCCGCTGATCCGTACCGCCCGGCGGCGGCAGAACAATTGAAGACTCTCGGCACACAGATTGACGTGCCGGTGTTCAGCGGGCCGGACATGCCCGCTGACCTGTGCGCCAAAGCCGTCAAGCACGCCGGCGATATCGGCTATACGGTTGTCATCCTCGACACTGCCGGACGTTTGCAGATTGACACGATGATGATGTCCGAAGTGCTGGCTGTCAAAGAGCGAACGACGCCCGGCGAAGTTCTGCTGGTGGCCGACTCAATGACCGGCCAGGAAGCGGTTCGCATCGCCGACGGCTTCAACAAGAAGCTTGGTCTCACTGGCCTGATCCTGACGAAAGTGGACGGTGACGCGCGCGGCGGCGCGGCCATTTCCATGCGCTCGGTGACAGGCGTGCCGATCAAGTTCCTGGGCACAAGCGAGAAGATAGACGGCATCGAAGTCTTCGCGCCGGATCGGCTGAGCGGGCGCATCCTGGGCATGGGCGACATGCTGGGCCTGATCGAAAAAGCCCAGACGGTCTTCGATGCCCAGGAGGCGTTGAAGGCGCAAGAGAAACTAACTTCCGGCGAGTTTACGCTGGAAGATTTCCGCGACCAGATGAAGCAGATCAAGAAGATGGGGCCGCTGGGGCAAGTGCTGGAGATGGTTCCCGGCATGAACAAGATGGCGGGCCAAATTGATCAGCAAGACCTGGATCGCAGTCTCAACCGCACCGAGGCCATCATCAACTCGATGACGCCTCACGAGCGTTATAACCCGCAAGTGCTCAACGCCAGCCGCAAGCGGCGCGTGGCCGCCGGGTCGGGCACATCGGTGCAGGAGATCAACCAGCTGGTCAAGCAGTTCCGCGACATGCAGAAAATGATGAAACAACTTGGCCGGAACAAAGGCCGGGGCCTGCAAGACTTATTTAGAAATTTCCGTTAGCTCATGTCGCCCTTGCCGGCAACCTCCCGCGGCTCCCTTCAGCCGACTCTCCGGGAGAGTGCCCGCAAACGGCGACGACTGGGCAACCGTCAACGATTTAGAACAAGAGGAGTTCGACAACATGCTTCGTATCCGATTGCGCCGTGAAGGCGCGAAAGCCCAGCCCGTTTACCGGCTGGTGGTGGCCGAGCAGGAGCACCCCCGCGATGGCCGATTTCTGGAAGTGGTGGGCGAGTACAATCCGCGCACCAACCCGGCCTACATCAAAGTGAATGAGGCCCGCGCCCTGCACCACCTCAAGAATGGCGCCCAACCTTCCGAACCGGTGGCCCGCATATTCAAAAACAGCGGCACGTTGGATCGGCTGGCCCGGCTTCGCAAAGGCGAAGCGCTGGAGATGCTGGTGGCTGAGGCCGAGGCCGCCGCGGCGGCCCGGACTGTGAATATGAAGACCCGCCGCGACGAGAACACCGGCCAGGCTTCGAAGGGCAAGTCCAAGAAGGCTAAAGCCAAGGAAGCGGCGGCAACAGCCAGTTAGTTTTTAAGGCGGCAGGCAGTGAGCAGAAGGCAGGCAAGCGTCAACTGCCTACTGCCCACTGCCTGCTGTTCACTGTCTTATGAAAGACCTCGTCATCTACATTGCTCGCTCGCTAGCCGATCACCCCGATCAGGTCAAAGTGAAAGAATTTGACGAAGGCGGGCAGGTCATCATTCAACTGCACGTGGCCGAAGAGGACATGGGCCGCATTATCGGCAAAGGCGGCAAAGTAGCCAATGCCATCCGGACGCTGGTGCGCACTGCCGCCGCCCGCGACCGGCAACGTGTTCAGCTTGAAATCGAGTGACCTCGACGGATCATCGCCCAACCCGGCGACGAAATAAAAGCAAAGCCTCGACTGCTCAACCGCGCTTTCTGGCCGTTGGCAAGGTGCTTCGCCCGCACGGCGTTCGCGGCGAGCTTCTGCTTGAAGTTCACACCGACTCGCCGACCCACCTGGCCGAGGTGGAAACGGTGTATGTCGGCGAAACTCACACTCCTCTGCGCCTGGAAAAGAGTCGGCTTCACCGGAGTCAACTGTTGATCAAGGTCGGCGGCTACGATGATCGCGCTACCGCCGAATCGCTCCGGGGCGAGATCATCTTTGTCGCCATTACCGACGCCGCCCCGCTCAAACCGGGCGAGTATTATCACCATCAGATCATTGGCCTGAAAGTTGTCACCGATGAGGGCGAGGCGCTGGGGATGGTCACCGAAATTTTGGAGACCGGGGCCAACGATGTGTATGTCGTGAACGGGCCGGACGGCGAGCTTTTGCTTCCTGCCATCAAGTCGGTCATTCTCAAGATTGAATCCGGGCAAATAATGGTTCACTTGATGGAAGGCTTGCGGTAGTTCTTATCAAACCTTAATAGAAATCGTCTATTGACATTCGGGCGTTTGCGATTAAAATTCAGTCAACCTTATTCCCCAGCACATAGAGCGCTTCGAGAAAAATAAACTCGATGCGCTCGTTTTGCTTTGTCTCAGGTATAGCACGAATGTTCGATAAATAGCGTTTAGATCATTTTTCCTGGAGGCCTCTAGTGGAACCTAAAAGCTTGCGCGCGTTGAAAATTAGTTTGGCTTCGCCAGACCAGATCAAGTCGTGGTCGTACGGCGAAGTCCTCAAGCCGGAGACGATCAACTACCGGCGGCTGCGGCCCGAGAAAGACGGTTTGTTCTGCGAAGCCATCTTTGGCCCGACAAAGGACTGGCAATGCTACTGCGGCAAATATAAGAACGTCCGCTACAAGGGCATCATCTGCGACAAGTGCGGCGTGGAGGTGACTCGCTCGTCCGTCCGCCGCGAACGAATGGGGCACATCGAGCTGGCCGCTCCGGTGGCCCACGTCTGGTACACCCGCCGCGTGCCGTCGTACCTGGGCGTTTTGCTTGATGTGTCGCGCCGCAATCTGGATCGCGTCCTCTACTTCGCTCAATACGTCATCACTCACGTTGACGAAGACGCCCGCCAGAAGGCCCTCAAGCGGCTGGACGAGGAAATTCAACGCGAGGAGAAACGGCAGGCCGACGAGATCAACGCCAAGATCGTGGCCGCCAAAGGCGCTCGCGACAAAAAGATCAGCGACCTCAAGGCCAAAATTGACGGCATTAATGAGAAGTACGAAGCCGACGTAGCCGAGAAGGTCGAGCCGTTGGTGAAAGAAGGCCAGAAGGTTCAGAAGTCGCTCGAAGACAAGATGGACACTACCATCCGCAAGCCGATTGACTTTGAGCCGACCAAAGCCGTGATCGCCGATGAAGGCGAGACCATCTCCCGCAAGCACCTCACTGCTCTCAATAAGGCTGTCCAGGCCCGCCTGGGCGAGATCGAAACGGCCCTCAAAGAAAAGCGCGACGTCAAAGTGGACGCCTTGAAGATGGACGTTGAAAAGGTCAAGGCCGAGGCCGAAGACCAGATCGTTCAGCTTCGCAACTCGCTCGAAGACGTGTCGGCGGGAAGCCGCAAGAACGTAGACAAGGAACGCGAAGAGCTGATCAGCCTGCACCACATGATGTTCCTCGGCGAGAGCAAGTACCGCGAACTCAAGCAGAAGTGGGGACAGGTGTTCAAGGCCGACATGGGCGCTGAAGCCTTCCACGACATTTTGCGCTCGCTGGATTTGGACAGGCTGGGCAAGGAACTGTGGCACGAAGTCCGCACTACCAAGTCCAAGCAACGTAAGAAGAAGGCCATCAAGCGGCTCAAGGTGGTGGAAGCTCTCCGCCGCTCCGGCAACCGGCCCGAGTGGATGATCCTCACCATCCTGCCCGTCATCCCGCCCGACCTGCGCCCGATGGTGCAGTTGGACGGCGGTCGCTTTGCCACCTCCGACCTGAACGACCTGTACCGCCGCGTCATCAACCGCAACAACCGCCTCAAGCGCCTGCTCGAACTCGGCGCGCCGGACGTGATTGTGCGCAACGAGAAACGCATGTTGCAGGAGGCCGTCGACTCGCTGATTGACAACAGCCAGCGCGGCAAGGCGCTCTCGCGCCGGGGCCGCCGCGAGCTTAAGTCGCTCAGCGACATGCTCAAAGGCAAGAAGGGCCGCTTCCGCCGCAACCTGCTCGGCAAGCGCGTGGACTATTCGGGCCGCTCGGTGATTGTGGTCGGCGCGAAGCTCAAACTGCACCAGTGCGGCCTGCCGCGCATCATGGCCCTCGAACTGTATCGCCCGTTCGTCATCGCCAAGCTGGTCGAGTACAACTTCGCCTCGAACGTGAAGGGCGCTAAACGCATTATCGAAAAGGAACGGCCCGAAGTGTGGGAAGTGCTGGAAGAGGTGATCAAGGACAGGCCGGTTCTGCTCAACCGCGCCCCCACCCTGCACCGCCTGGGCATCCAGGCCTTTGAGCCGGTGCTGGTCGAAGGCAAAGCCATCCATCTGCACCCGCTGGCCTGCTCGGCCTTCAACGCCGACTTCGACGGCGACCAGATGGCGATTCACATTCCGCTCTCGCGCAAAGCCGTGGAAGAAGCCCGCACGTTGATGCTTTCCACCCAGAATTTGCTTAAACCGGCAGACGGTGAACCCGTCGTCGGCCCGGCCAAAGACATGGTGCTGGGCGTCTATTACCTCACCATGTTGCGCGAAGGGCGCAAGGGCGAAGGCCGCGTGTTTGGCGACCTGGACGAAGTGGAGATGGCCTACAGCCTGGCCCAGGTTGACATTCACGCCAAGATCAAGCTCTACCTGCCCACCCACTACAACGAGCAGGGCCAGCGCTTCGCCGACAGCAAACCGCGCAAGCGCCTGATCGAAACCTCGGTGGGACGGGCGTTGTTCAATCGCGTCTTGCCCGAAGAGATGCGCTTCGTAAACGACCTGCTCGACAAGAGCGGCCTGCAAAAGCTGGTGACCAAGTGCTATCAGGTCGTCGGCAGTGAAGTGACGACTGAAGTCGTGGATCAAATCAAGAACATCGGCTTCGCCTACGCCACCCGCTCCGGCACCACCATTGCCGTGTCCGATCTTTCTGTCCCGGCGGCCAAAGCCGAGATTGTTGGCCGCACCGAAGAAGAAGTGGCCGAGGTCGAGAAGCAATTCCGGCGCGGCCTGCTCACCGAACAAGAACAGACCGACCGCGTCATCGAACTGTGGACGAAGGCCCGCGACGAAGTGGCGAAGGCCGTTTCGGCCAACCTGGACCCAACCGGCTCGCTGGCAGTGATGGCAAAATCCGGGGCCACCAAAGGCGGTTTCAGCCCGATCACCCAGTTGGCTGGCATGCGCGGTTTGATGGCCGACCCGTCCGGGCGCATCATCCCCCTGCCCATCCGCTCGAACTTCCGCGAAGGCTTGCGGGCGCTGGAATACTTCATCTCGACTCACGGTGCGCGCAAAGGTCTGGCCGACACTGCCCTCCGCACCGCCGACGCCGGTTACCTCACCCGCCGCCTGGTGGACGTGGCCCAGGATTTGATCGTCAACAGCATTGATTGTGGCACGGAAGGCGGGGCTTACATCCGGCGCAAGGACGACGTGGCCGGCCAAACCTTGTACGACCGGATTCTGGGCCGCATGGCGGCGGCCAAGATCGTCGATCCCAAGACCGGCGAGTTGCTTGTCAATCGTAATGAAGAGGTCAGCGAAGCGATCGCTTTGAAGATTCAGGCTTCGTCCATTGATCAGGTGTTTATGCGCTCGCCGCTTCACTGCCAGGAACGGCGCGGCATTTGCGCCATGTGCTACGGGCGCGACCTGGGCCGGGGCAAGCTGGTGGAGGTCGGTTCAGCGGTCGGCATTGTGGCCGCCCAGTCCATCGGCGAGCCGGGCACGCAGTTGACGCTCCGCACGTTCCACACCGGTGGTGTGGCCGCCGGCGGCGACATCACCAGCGGCCTGCCGCGCGTGGAAGAACTGTTCGAGGCCCGCAAGAAGCCGAAGGGCGAGGCCGTCGTCACCGACATTGACGGCATCGTGGAAGTCATTCGCGCCGACAAGACCGGCGGCTCGAAGGTCGTCAAGGTCGTGAACAGCACCACCCTGCGCGACGAGTACGAAGTGCCCGGCAATTGGGCGGTGAAAGTGGAAGACGGCGAGGAAGTGCCGGACGGCGCCCTGCTGGCCCAGCGCGGCGACAGCCAGGTGCTGGCCGAGCATGGCGGCAAGGTGAAGCGCAAGGAAAACTCGATCATCATCATCCGCGAAATTCGTGAGGAGCAGGAGTACGACATTCCGACCAACTCGCGCCTGCTGGTGGTGGATCACCAGGAAGTGCGCGCCGGCGAGAGCCTGACCGAAGGCTCGCAGAACCCGCACCGCATCCTGCGCATCCTGGGCCGCGAGGCGTGCGAACTGTACTTCCTGACTGAAATGCAGAAGGTCTACCGCTCGCAGGGCCAGAACATCAACGACAAGCACTTCGAGGTCATCGTCCGCAAGATGCTGTCGCGGGTGCAGATCGTCCGCCCCGGCGACACCAACCTCCTGCCCGGCGAACTGATTGACCGGGCCGAGTTCAAAGAGATGAACGAGAAGCTGGCCGCCGATGGCAAACAGACGGCTACTTCCGTCCCGGCCCTGCTGGGCGTCACCCGCGCCTCGCTGGCCACCGACTCCTTCCTCTCGGCCTCGTCCTTCCAGCACACCATCAAGGTGCTGGCCGGAGCCGCTATTGAAGGCAAGTCGGACGGACTCTTTGGCCTGAAAGAGAACGTGATCATCGGCAAGCTCATCCCGGCTGGAACGGGCTACTGGGTGTATCACGACAAGGACCAGATCGAAGGTGGGGCCGAGTCTGAAGTGGCAACTTTGGACGAACCCACAGCCGCCGAATAGGGCAACTCTAACGACAACCACCCTTCACTTGAGCCAATTAGTGAAGGGTGGTTTTGTTTTGGCTAAAAACGTAACTTTTTCAGCCCAAAGGCGATATATAGTTATAACCAGCCATGAATGAGAATTATCAGCCCGACAACCAGAAGGTTTCCCCGCACCTGGTTTTAGTGATTGACGACGACCCCAACCTGAGGCGCATTGTGGAATTGTGCCTGGCCCGGTTTGGGGAATTCGTCTTTTGCTTTGCCGAAAACGGCTGGCAGGGCGTCCAACTGGCCGACACCGGCCTGCCGGAGCTGATTCTGCTCGACTTTGACATGCCCGGCATGGACGGCCTGGACACGCTCCGGCATTTACGGGCCAGCAAGCAGACCGAAACCATGCCCGTCATCGCCATCACCGGCGCGCTCCGACTGAGCGAGCGTTGTTCGGAGATGGTGGCCGGGTGCAACGACTACCTCTTCAAGCCGTTTGATCTCGACCGGCTGGGACGGCTGGTGCAGAACTACCTGCCGCAGGCGGGGCCGGCTTAGATTGGTTCAATCATCCACCGTCTGCTCGTGCCCTTCCGGGCAAGTCCCCAGCGTGTAATCGTAAAACCCCTCGTCGAACACCGGCGGGCCGATCTGCCAGCAAGCTTCGCAATAACTCTTCCCGCACGACCAGCAATGGAAGGCCACAAAATCAATATCGAACCGGCAGGCGGCTTCGTAATCACCGCTTCGAAGGGCCTCGAAAAGCGCCGTCAGTTCCTCGGCGCCGCCGAACTTGGTCACTGCGCCTATAAAATCGGTGCGCTCCAGCCGGTCGCGATCTTGCCATAGGCCTTCGCCTTTGACGGAAGCCGGCAGGAGCGAGAACTCGGCGGCGGCACGGCCACAGCGGTCGCAGGCGATAATGAGATGGCGGGAGCCGGCCAGGGCCATCAATTGTCCAAAAAGTATTTGACGGCAAAGACGACGGCCAGGATGAACAAGGCTCCCAGGCACAGCCCGGCAACGCCGCCAAACGGGAATGAGATTCCGCCACCGCCTCCTGTGACTACCATAACGACCTCCTGGGTTTTAACCGCGGATTTCACGGATTGGGAATTGTAATCAGTGTAATCCGTGAAATCGGTGGTTGCTATCTGTAGACAACCAGCCCCAGCACTGCCGCGCCGAGGATGATGAAGACCGGGTTGATCGTCGTGAAAGTGAGCAGGCCAAATGAAGCGGCCACGATGATGAGCTTATCCCAGCCTTGAGTCATGGCAACGCCCCAGCCCAGCTTCTTGACGCCAAAGACGGTGCCGGCCATGTCGTAGGCCGTCCACACCAGCAGGCCGATGACGACCGGGCGGACGGCGGTGAGCATGGCTTTGACATTCGGGCTGTCTTTGATGCCGAAGAAGAAGACGACCATGATCAGCATCAGGAGGGTAGTGGGCAAAACGGTTCCCCCCGCCGCGGCGATTGCCCCGGCGACTCCGGCCAGCTTGTAGCCTACGTAGGCCGAGACTTGGGGGGCAATCGGGCCAGGTAGGGCGTTGCCAACGGCTACTGCGTCGGCAAATTCAGCCGATGTCACCCAACCGGCGGCTGTAGTTTCGCGTTGCATGAGGGCCAGCGAGGCCGGGCCGCCGCCCCACGAGAACAGAGCCACGCGGGTGAAGAGGGTAAAAATATCCCACAATAGCATTTCCACTCCATCAATTTTTGTGCGCGTACAAGGCCACGTCGGCGGCCTCGATCAGTTCTTCCGGCTCCGGCAAGCGCCCCTGCTCCCAGCCGGCCACACCCACACTGGCCCGAATCGGAATGTGGACTCCGTCCCATTCGACGCTGTAGTGGCTGGCCGCTTCGCGAATCCGGTTGGCGGCGTGCTCGGCCTCGGCGGTGTTGGTTTCGGGCATGACGACCACAAACTCATCGCCGCCGTAACGCACCACCAGGTCGCTCACCCGCGCCTGTTGCCGGAGCAGGTCGGCGAAGGCGCGCAGGATCACGTCGCCGGCCAAGTGACCGTAACGGTCGTTGTGGACTTTGAAATCGTCGAGGTCAATCATCATCAGCGAAATCGGAGTCTGGTTGCGCTGGGCGCGGCGGACTTCGGCGTTGAGGATCTCGTCGAAGTGGCGGCGGTTGGCCAGGCCGGTGAGGCTGTCGGTGCGGGCGTTGCGCTCGGCGCGCTCGTGCAATTGGGCGTTATGCACGGCAATGGCGGCCTGATCGGCCAGCGCCGCCAGCAGGCGTTGCTCGGCGACGGTGAGCAGGCGCGGCTTCTCGAACACGGTTGTCAGCACGCCAATCACTTCCGGGCCGCGCCGCAGAGGAAACGCGCCCAGGGCTTTGAGCCAGGGCGGCACTTCGGGGCCGAACATGGGGTGGCTGGGGGCGTCTTCGATGATGGCCGGTCGCCCGGCCTGCACCACTTTCCAGCACAGGGCATCAATGCGCGGGTCGAGGCGGTTGGGTTTGGATTTGAGGGCTGAGGCGAAATCAACGACAAAACGGAAACCGTCGGCCATGGGCGTGGGCAAGCGAACCGAGACGCTGTCGGCGCCGATGAGATCGCGGGTGGACTGGCAGAGTTCCTGCAAAACTTTTTCCAATTCCAGCGTGCCGATCAAGGATTGAAGAGTGTTGTGAAGCAGTTGCAGTTCCTGGCCCTGGCGCATAGCCTCCGCCTGCAAGCGGATAGTGTTTTGCGCCTCGTCAAGCAATTTTTGTTTGGCCGACAGCACGTCGTCGAAGAGGCGCGAGAGGCCGTAGATCAAGATGCCCATGAAGACGAAGCGGGAGGTCAGCTCCAGGTTGTTGAGGGCCTCGCCGTCCGAAATGAGGCGGCGGAACTCCAATGTCTCAGATACGGCGAACGCGCCGAAGGCCAGCGCCAACAACCACCAACCAATGCTCAACCCCTCGTGGCGGTGCCGCCACCAGAAGCGGACCACCGCGCCGACCACGACGATGGACAGAATCAGGTTGAGCAGGCCAATGGCAAAATAAACAGCAGGCATAGACTCCCTTCACCTCAAACGTTGGCCGGGCTGATCCGCGCCGCCACATCGCGCAAGTTGGGCGAGAGGGCGTACACTTTTTGGAATTCACGATTGGCCTGACTCTTCTTGCCAAGCGCCTCATACGAAATCGCTCGCCAGTAGGTGGCTTCGGCCAGCAAACTGGGGCGACGATCTTTTTTCTTTTTGAGTAGTTCGGTGAAGATGGTGACTGCCGCCTCGTGCAGGCTCTTGCCCTGCATCGCCCGCCCGTACCAGATCATCGTCTCAAAGGTCACGTCGTCAGTCACTGCCGTCCGGCTGGCGCGTTCCACAATGCCGTCCCAGATTTCGCGCAGGCCGTACAACTCGCAAATGGAGAGCGTGAGGGCCGGGTCAGCCACCACATCCTGCACGCCTTCCAGCACGTCCATCGCCTCGTCGAGTTTGTTGCGCGCCTGATAGACCTCGGCCAGCAAGAGCGTCGCCGCCAACCCGCCCAGCGGCACGTTGGCTTGAACGCCCGGTGTGATGTTGACCTGGAGGGACGCGTCGAGCGCATACTTTTCCATGAGCGGCGTTGGCAAGGACTCGTCGCGTTCCAACACGCCTTCCAGCAACGACTCGGCCTGGGCCAGACCCGGCGTTCGATTCTGCTCCAGCAAAATGGCGGAGGCCAGAATGGCCGCGCCCGGCTCGGACGGGGCCGCCGCCACAAAATGGGAAAGGGACTCGGCCTCTTTCCCTGTTTGATAGTCGGCCAGACCTTGCGCGAAGGCCAATTCTTCAGCGGGCGCAAAGGGGCCGGGAGTCGGCGCGACCGGAGTCGGGGCAAATTCTTCCGGCTCGGGTTCGGGCGGCGCGGCCTTCGCCCGTGGTGTTCGAGTCGTCGTCTTCTTTTTCTTCGGCTCGTCGAGCTTCTTGACGTAGCTGATGCCGGTTCCGGGGATGCCCAGCGTGAGGCGCTTGCCGCCCGGCCCGGCGGTGACGCGCGCGCCCGGCACGCCTGCGCTCACGCTTACCCCGCTCTTGCTGATGTTGAGCCGCAAGAATTTGCCGATGTTGATTCGTTTGTTGAGTCGGAAGGACATGGTTAGTTTGTCAGCCTATTCATTCGTTGTGTTCATTGTATCCGTTCTATCCGTTTCATCCGTTGTCTCTTCTTCCGCTTCCAACGGCAAACGCCCGCTTACCCACACGGCCATCAAACTCACATCGTCGGTCGTGGCTGTAGAGTCCGGGTGTGCTTCGGCAAAAGCTTTGTTGAGCAAATCAAAGTCTTCACCCTTCGGCCACTTGGTGAGGAAGCCGGGCAACTTCGCGCGGTCGGCCTCCGGCGGCAGAACTTCCCAGCCGCGTCCCTTGAGCAAGTCGTAAACCTGCTGGCGCAGATCCGTCCTGGCCTCGGCCCAGGCCGCCAAAATGGCGGCCACCAGTTCCGGGCTTTTGCCAAAAGCTTCGGCGACGGGCACAACTTTCAGCGAGGCCGGCGCTTGCGCCCCGTTGCGAAAGCCCGGCACGCGCACTACCTGTTTGGTCATCTTGTCAATCGGCTGGCGAAAGTGGCCGGGCAAACCGGGCAGAGCGTTCAGGGCCGTGCGGATCACCGTCAGCCGGTAATCGTGGCGCATGAACTCGTTGAGGGCATGAAAGGGAAGGAATTGAGCGGTTTTGTCGGTCATGGGCGTGATTATAGCGCAGTTGAATGCTGGTGAGCCTTCAACAGATTCCTTCGGCTATTGTTTTGTTGGGCGCTCCTGACCCACCAGTATTTCAATCTGAGCTACACTGGCTCAAACGTCTGTTTAGCCATCCGTTGAAAGTGATTAGCCGGGAACCAAAGCCCCACCCTCGGCGTCTCAACCGTAACAAACAACCAATAACAGGAGAAGAAAACATGCCCCACAAAATCAAATTCGTTTCAATTGTTCTGGCCGCCATTGTCGGCCTGCTCGTCCTCAGCGCCTGTGGCACGCCCCTGGCTGGCGGAGGCGATCAATCACCTTCCAAGACCGTCGCCGTCACCGGCAATGGTGTGGCTTTTGGCACGCCCGACATCGCCGTGGCCAGTGTCGGCGTGCAGACCCGCAACGAGAATCCGGGCGCGGCAGTCAGCGAGAACACCGATAAGATGCAGGCCATCATTGCCGCCCTCAAAGAGTTGGGTATTGACGAGAAAGACATTCAGACCGCGAACTTCTCGGTGTACGCCCAGCAGAACTACGACACCAACGGTCAGCCCACCAACATCACCTACGTGGCCGACAACACCGTAACCATCACCGTACGCGACCTCAACAAGGTGGGCGATGCGCTAGGCAAGGCCGTGGCCGCCGGGGCCAACAACATCTACGGCGTGAGCTTCAGCGTCAGTGATCAATCCAAGCTCGAAGCCGAAGCTCGCGACAAGGCCATGGCCGACGCCAAGGCTCGCGCCGAGCAACTGGCGAAAGCCGCCGGGGTGACTCTCGGCGGGCCGATGTCCATCAGCGAATACACCAGCGCCCCGCCCGTAATTTATGCGGCGGACGTGAAAGGGTTGGCCGCCGGTGTTGGTGGCGGCGCGCCCGTGCCGGTGTCCACCGGGCAAATTCAGGTGAACTTGCAGGTGAGTGTGACGTACGAGATCAAGTAGAAGGGTTATTGGTTATTCGTTATTGATGCCGCAGAGGAGTCTGCGGCATTTTTGTTTTTCGCTTCCTCACTATGATAAAATCCTCCCGCTACCTCCAATCTCCAATTCTCTAATCTCCAACCCCAGGTGCTTCATGGACGCAGGCCTCATCCGCAAAGTTGATATTGAACACGAAATGCAAAGCGCGTACCTCTCGTACGCCATGTCGGTCATTGTCTCGCGCGCCCTGCCCGACGCCCGCGACGGCCTCAAGCCCGTTCAGCGGCGCATTCTCTACGCCATGCACGACATGGGCATCCGCCCCGACACGCCCTACAAAAAATCGGCTCGCATCGTCGGCGAAGTGCTGGGCAAGTATCACCCGCACGGCGACGCGGCGGTGTACGACACCATGGCCCGCCTGGCGCAGGATTTTTCGATGCGCTATCTGCTGGTGGACGGTCAGGGCAATTTTGGCTCGATAGACGGCGACGCGCCCGCCGCCATGCGTTACACCGAGGCCCGCCTGCATAGCGCCGCCGCCGAGATGTTGGATACGATTGACAAGGACACGGTTGACTTCGTTTCCAATTTCGACGACACCCTCACCGAGCCGGAAGTTCTGCCCGCCTCCCTGCCCAACCTGTTGATCAACGGGGCCACCGGCATCGCCGTGGGCATGGCCACGTCCATTCCGCCGCACAATCTGGGCGAAGTGATTGAGGCTCTGCTCTACATGCTTCAGCAGTGGACGAAGCTCGACGATGTCTCGGTGGAAGACCTGATGAAGTTCATTCAGGGGCCGGACTTCCCGACCGGCGGCGTGATTCTCAAATCAACCGACGAAGAGGAAGGGCTGGCCGCCGCTTATGGAACGGGCCGGGGCAAGATCGTGGTGCAGGCCAAAGTCCACGTCGAAGAGATGGAGCGCGGGCGAAGCCGCCTCATCGTCGCCGAACTGCCGTATCAAACCAACAAGTCGTCGCTTATCGAGCGCATCGCCGAACTGGCCCGCGACGGGCGACTGGAAGGCCTGGCCGACCTGCGCGACGAATCCGACCGGCAGGGCATGAGAATCGTCATCGAACTGAGCAAGACCGCCGACCCCGATAAACTCATCGCCGCCTTGTTCAAGCACACGCCCATGCAGGGCACGTTCAGCATCAACCTGCTGGCCCTGGTGGGCGGCGAGCCGCGCACGCTCACCCTTAAGCAGGCTCTGCGCGTCTTTCTCGATCACCGGCTGGAAGTCGTGAAGCGGCGCACTGAGTTCGACCTGGCTCGAGCCAAAGAACGCGCCCACATCCTCGAAGGTCTGCTCATCGCCCTCAAACATCTGGACGATGTCATCCGCATCATTCGCAACTCCAAAGACACCGAAGAAGCGCGAGCGCGATTAATGAAGCGCTTCAAGTTGAGCGAACTGCAAACGAATGCCATTCTCGACATGCCGCTCAAGCGCCTGGCCCAACTCGAACGGCAAAAGATCGAAGACGAATACAAAGAGAAGAAGGCGTTGATCAAGCATCTTGAGAAATTGCTGGCTTCGCCCAAGTTGATGCGCGAAGTGATTTCCGAAGAGTTGAAGGAATTGAAACGGAAATACAGTGACCGGCGGCGCACTCAGATTGTGGATGCCAGCAAACGGGCCTCGATGAAAGCAGCAGACCTCGTGCCGGACGAAACGGCCTGGGTGACGCTCACCCGCTCCGGTCTGCTCTCACGGGCTTATGGCGGCAAACAACCCAAGCCCGCCAAAGACGACGCCCCGCGCGCTCTCGTTCAAGCCAACACTCGCGACCTGCTGTATCTCATCACCCAAAAAGGCCGAACCTCGGCCATCTCGGTTTATTCGATCCCTGAAAGCGATGACCCGGCCAACGGCACGCCGTTCTCGGCCCTCGGCCCGCTGGACTCGGCGGCGCGGGTGGTGACGGCGGTGGCCGTTCCAGCCGAGGCCCGAACAACCACAAACGGTGAGGAAACAGAGGCGGCCACCACCGGGACGTTTTTGATTGCCGCCACGGCGAAGGGCATGATCAAGAAAATCGCCGCCCAGGACCTCCCGGCCCCATCGTCCAAAGTGGGCGAGGTGATGAGCGTGAGCGAAGACGATCAGATTGTCTCGGCAGGCCTATCGAACGGCAACGATGAAGTGCTATTGATCTCGGCCCTCGGCCAGAGCATCCGCTTCAGCGAGACCGAAGTGCGGGCGATGGGCGCGGGCGCGGCGGGCGTGCAGGCTATCAAGCTGGCCAAGCCGGGTGATGTGATTGTAGCGATGAGCGTCGTTGACCCGAAAGCCGAAGCCTTCATCATCACCGACGTTGGCATGGGCAAGCGCGTGCCGCTGAAAGATTTTCCGACTCAGGGGCGCTACGGCGTGGGCACGATGGCGATGGCGGTGATGGGCAAAGCAAAGATTGTGGGCGCGGCGATTGGCTCGCCAAACGACAAGCTGGTGATGATGACGAAAGGCGGGGCGCGCGTCGGCAAGTTCGACGAAGCGCCGCGCCGGGGGAGGCCGGCTCGCGGGGGAACCGTGATCAAGCTCAAACCCGGCGACGCCGTGGAAGCCATTCTGCCGTTCCTGCCGCGCCTGGAGGTGGCCCTTCCTGAACCGCCGAAGAAGAAGTCGCGCGGCAAAAAATCAGAGTCCGGGAAGCAGATGGCGCTAATAAAGGCTGAGACGCCAAAAGCCAAAGCGAAGAGAAGAGATTGATCCACGAAGTCACACAAAGGAACACTAAGGCTCCTTAGTGAAGCTTCGTGTTCTTCGTGGATTGCTTTGGTTGCGGCGGGAGGTCGCGTTATGATCAAACTTCTAAGAGTCTCCGGCACTCACTATTCCTGCGGCCAGCAAATCGGCGTGGCCTGCGCCGACACCTTGCGCGATTGGATCACCGAAACCCAGGCCCACCTGCCCGACGGTCTGCGCTGGGACGACTACCGAAACGCCGCCCGGCCTTACCTGACCGCCACCGAGCGCGCCTTTCCGTGGCTCGTCGAAGAACTGCGCGGCGGCGCGGAGGGCGCAAACATTGACTTCCTCGATCTCTTCACGATCTCAATTGAAGAACTCTTCGGCGGCTCGCCCGAGCCGGTGAAGCCTGAACTGGAGAAGGCCAGCCGTTGCTCCGACTTTGCCGCCTGCGCCCCGGCCACCGACGGCCACGTTCTGCTGGCTCACAACAACGACCTGCACCCGGCTTCGCAAGACAAGCTGGTGGCAGTGGATTGGGACTTGCCCGATCATCCTCGGCTGTTCACCATCGGCGTTGGCGGAATTTTCCTGAGCATTGGCGTGAACGCGGCGAAGTTGGCGCTGACCGGCAACGAACTTTCGCCCAACGACGAGCGCCCCGGAATCCCCCGCCTGCTCATCGCCCGCGCCCTGCTCTCGGCCCGAACCTTTGACGAGGCGGTGAACATCGCCCTGCACCCTGACCGGGCTTCGTCCTACAACAACCTGATCTCAACCGGCGACGGCCAGATCGCCAGTGTGGAAGCCTCGGCCACCGACCACGAATTAATCCTGCCTGAGGATGGCTGGCACGTTCACACCAACCACTACACTCACCCGCGCATGAAACAGTACGAGAAGTATCCTGACAAAACCGAAAAATCGGTGAGCCGCTACGACCGCGCCCGCGAACTGCTACGGTCTCGCCCTGGCGGCCCCGTCACCCTGCCCCTGCTCAAAACTTTCCTCGCCGACCACAACTCAACCCCGGCCACGCTCTGCCGCCATGACGCGAACGTGAAGACCGTCTTCTCGGCGCTGATTGATTTGACGGAGGGGACGATGGAGGCGACGGTGGGCAATCCTTGTGTTGGGGAGTTTGAGAGGGTGTGGGGTTGACTCTCACCCCCGACCCCTGTCCCACGACGAACTGCACGTCGCAGGAGAGGGGAGAAAATCATCCCAATACAAAGTTGCCGCTTGTTCCGGGGAAAGTTACGGGAGGGTTGCCGGCTTTTGAGACAACCGATTTGGTGAATTCGGCGGATTGAATCCGTTCCATTCGCGCGAAGCGTCCGTTGTCTCTCCAAGTTGCCAAACTTCAAATCTCCAGTACACTATCGGCAATACAGGGGACACCCTCTGAGACCTATTCCGCAGTAAAATACAGCCGACGAGTTCTCGCTCGAAAGGAACCTAAAAAATGCCCACTCCCTACGACGGCAAAATCTATCTCGTGCAAGTCAAAGGCTCGTTCCTGCCCCGCAAGTCGCTTGGCGACGCCTCGCGGCTAATCGTGGACTCCATGCCGAACGTGGACGGCGTGTTCCTGCAAACCTCGCAAGGCAAAGAGTGGCAGAGCAAGTTCGACAACGACTCCAAGGCCGTCAACGGGCCGGACATGGTCAAGCAATGGGTCGCGGCGATGGAGTCACGGAGCCTCGAAACGCACGTCTGGGGCATCCCGCACGGCCTCGATGTGCAGGCCGAAGCCGACAAGTTCATTCAGGCGGCCAAAGCGCCGGGCGTCAAATCGCTCCTGCTCGACGTGGAACACGGCCAACATTACTACCGCGGAAGCGCCGACGCCGCGCGCCAGTTGATGACTCTGATCCGCAACGCCCTCGGCCCCAACTTCCACATTGGCTTCATCCTCGACGCCAGACGCAACCGCCCTTTCAACGTCTACATTGATCCCTGGCTTCCGTTCATGGACAGCATGCACCCGATGATTTATCCGCGTGACTTTGGGAAGTCGGTGGCCGAGGCGCTTGACACGGGCTTCAGCTTCCTGTCCGGCTTTGGCAAGCCGGTGATTCCGATGTTGCAGTCGTACAACGGCATCCCGCCCGCCGACATCACCTTGCAGGGCAACGAAGCCGTGAAGCGTGGCGCGGTCGGGTTATCCTTTTTCTGTTTGGGCGACCGCCACATGAACGCGCCCGAATTTGCCGCCGTGGCCGCCATCAACTTTTCGGCAGGTAAGCAACAACATCAGGGCAAGGTCGCCGCCCCGGCAGAGCCACTGCCCGAGGGCGCGATGGGCCGCTGGCCCGACGAGCCGCGTGGCTACACCGAATATGTTTATGAGTCTGCGCCCGACCGGCCCTGGCACGACTTCCGCGATATTTTTGGACGGGGCGCGCGCTGGAAGCTCACCTCGGCCAGCAACGACGTGTCGGTGAGCTACGTGCCGCAACTGCCCGCGCCGGGCCGCTACAGCGTTGACGTTTTCATTCCGCGCGACAACGCCGACAGCAAGCGCGCCGACTATCACGTGAACTATTACGAAGGCGGCCAGCCCAAAGAACGGCAGGTGAAGATCGATCAGTCTTCCAAGTCGGATGAGTGGGTGTCGCTCGGCGTTTTCGATCTCGATCCGCGCCGGGCGGACGATGGCCGGGTGAACATCACCGATTTCAGCGACGAGCGCCCGCCGCAAGCGGTGGCTTTTGCCGGGGTGCGCTGGGTTCCAGTGTCAGCCGTCCCTGCTTCAGTGGCGATCTCGGAAGCCCGTCGCCTGGCTCTGCAGGGGCCGCAGGGTTCTGGACAACCACCAACCACCCCAACAACGCCCGCCGCCCCGTCGTCAACGCCGACGACGAATCAGGATGTCATCAACGCCTTCATCGTCGCCGCCGCGAAGTTCAACGACAACTGGCAGAACATGATCGGCTCTGCCGGACTCACTTCGATCTACGTCAACCGCAAAGCCGCCTACTCCGGCCCGGCAATCGCCGCCCTGCCCGGTCTTGGCAACGACCGCAAGACCGCCATTGCCGAAGCTCTGCGACTGTCACCTGCTGATTTGACAAAGGCCGCCATTGAGGCCAGCAAACCTGATACGCTCGCGCTTCCGGCGACGCCTGCGCCGGGCAAGGGCAAAGTTGATGGGCGCATCTGGGGCGTGCACGGCTCGGCTGGCTCGGCTGTGCCGCCGCGCGACAAGTGGGACTTCTGGCTCTCTGAACTCAAGGCGATGGGCATCAAGTGGTATAAGCAATGCGACAGCACCGGGCCAAACGACACCGGCGACGGTTCCATCTTCCGTTGGGCCTTGGCCCTGCGTGACGCCGGAATCACGCCCGTCATCCGCTATCAAATGGGCCACCAATTCCCCAACCGGCTCGACCACGATCGCTTTGAGAAGATGAAGCAGTACGTGCGCGAGGGCATCCTGTGGGCCGAGATCGGCAACGAGCCGAATTTGGATATTGAGTGGAGTAGCCCGAAGGATTTTGTGAACTGGCAGAACCCGGAGTGCATTCGGGTGCTGGCTGAGGCCTGGCTGGCCGACTCAGAAGAAGCATTGAGCATCGGCGCGCGCCCGGCTTACTACGCGATGGCTCCGGTGGACTGGGGCGATGGCCGTCCGCACCCGCAACTTTCGGGAACCAAGTTCAACGAGAAGTTCTGGCAATACATCGCCGCCGACGGTGGGCGACGCAACCGCGCCCTCAGCATCTTCAAGCGTGGCGGCTGGGTGGCTGTGCACGTGGCTGTGTACGAGTTTCCGTTGGACTTCGAGCCGTTCCCGCAAGGCCGGGGCTGGGATCAGTGCTTGCGGGCTTACGAGATTCCCATGTTCTACATCAAACAAAACCTGGGGCTGACCGCTGGCGTGGATTACGCCATCATGTCCACCGAGAGCGGCGTGTTCACGCCCGAGTCGCACTCGATGGGCGGCCACGAGCGCCTGCCGAACGACGATGTCCACGCGGCGCTGATGGTGAAGATGTTCGACTGGCTGGAAGCCAACTCGCCCTTGCAGGCCATGATGCCCTGGTGCCTGGCCATCCACGACGACATTGGCCTCAACAACCCCGACTTCCCCGGCGACGGCTGGTATTTGCAGCGCGACGGCAAGCTGACGGCGCGGACGGTGGTGGGGAGGTTGAAGCAGACGAGGCACGAGAGGCCGCAGACGAGATGAAAATCCACGACATCAGCGTCACCCTCGAACCCGGCATTCCCATCTGGCCGGGCAACCCGGACTTTGAACTGGTGCGTGTGAACGATATGGCGGCTGGGGCCTCGTCCAACGTCTCGCGCCTCTCGCTCGGCTGTCACACCGGCACGCACGTGGACGCTCCCGTCCACTTCATCCCCGGCGCGTCTGGCGTGGATACACTGCCGCTCGAACTGCTCACCGGCCCGGCCACAGTCTTTGCCCTCAACTTGCCGGAAGGCAACATCACCGCTGACAGCCTCGAACGCGCCCGAATCCCGTTCGGCACGCCGCGCGTCCTGCTCAAGACCCGCAACTCTGATCTCTGGAAACTTGGCCCGCACGAATTTCGAGCCGACTTTGCCGGAATTACTGACGATGGCGCACAATGGATTGTGGCGAATAAGATCGGCTTGATCGGCGTGGACTATCTTTCGGTGGGGCCGAAGGGCGCGGGGCGGGCCACACATGAAATTCTGCTCAACGCCGGCGTCGTCATCGTCGAAGGCTTGAATCTGTCGGCAATCGAGCCGGGCGACTACGAATTTTATTGCCTGCCGCTGAAGTTGAAGGACAGCGACGGCGCTCCGGCTAGGGCGATACTCATCGAAAAATAAAAAGACTTCACCGCGAAGGCGCAAAGAACGCAAAGTTCTTTTCAAATCATCTTAGCGCCCTTAGCGTCTTCGCGGTAAATCTCTGGCTCACCATCAAAACTACAACAGGAAAAGGATTCTCGACCTATGGCAACCGATCGCGTCAAAGAAATTCTCTCGTGGTACCGGAGCGACAACCCCGGCACTCTCACCAACCTGGCCCGCCTGCTCAATCACGGCAAGCTGGGCGGCACGGGCAAGCTCGTCATCCTGCCGGTGGATCAGGGTTTTGAGCACGGCCCGGCTCGGAGCTTCGCGCCCAACCCCGGCGGTTACGATCCGCGCTACCACGTCGAACTGGCGATTGAAGCTGGCTGCAACGCCTACGCCGCCCCGCTCGGCTTCATCGAAGCAGTGGCCGCCGACTATGCCGGTGACATCCCCCTCATCCTCAAAGTCAACAACCACGACGTGTTGTACGACGAGAAAGACCCGATGGGCGCGATCACCTCCAGCGTAGACGACGCCCTGCGGCTTGGCTGTGTGGCCGTCGGTTACACCATTTACCCTGGCACTGCCGACCGCCGTTTCCTTTACGAGCAACTCCAAGCGTTGACGCTGGAGGCCAAAGAGGCCGGGCTGGCCGTCGTCGTCTGGTCGTATCCACGCGGAAGCGACTTGAGCAAAGCCGGCGAGACCGGCGTTGACGTGACCGCCTATGCGGCCCAGATCGCGGCCCAGTTGGGCGCGCACATCATCAAAGTCAAACTCTCTACCGAGCACGTGGAGCAAGCCGAAGCCAAGAAGGTCTACGAGAAGTACAACATCCCCGTCAGCACTTTGGCCGACCGGGTGAAGCATGTGGTGCAGTCGTCGTTCAATGGCCGCCGCATCGTCATCTTCTCCGGCGGCGCGAAAAGCGACACCGAGACCGTGCTCAACGAGGCCCGCGCCATCCGCGACGGCGGCGGTTTCGGCTCGATCATTGGCCGCAACTCCTTCCAGCGCCCCCGGCCCGAAGCGCTCGACCTGCTAGGTTCGATGATGAAGATTTACAAGGGCGAGATGAAGTAATATTTTCGCAGGGAAATATGGGAAACACGGAAACTGAGGGAAAGAAATTTCCCTCAGTTCCGATTAGGATGAAACACATCTCCGTCTTCACAGACTAAACATCACAAACTGCTCCGCTGGAGCAGATGATTTCCTGGAGGCTTCGTGACCCAAACCGACCTCGACACCCTCAGCATCAACACCATCCGCTTCCTCTCGGTGGACGGCGTGCAAAAGGCCAACTCCGGCCACCCCGGCCTGCCGATGGGCACGGCGGCCATGGCCTACGCTCTCTGGTCGCGCTTCCTCAAACACAACCCGGCCGACCCGCGCTGGCCCAACCGCGACCGCTTCATTCTCTCCGGCGGCCACGGCTCCATGTTGCTCTACTCGCTCCTGCACCTGGCCGGTTACGACCTGTCGCTGGAAGACCTGATGAACTTCCGCCAGTGGGAGAGCAAGACTCCGGGCCACCCGGAGAGCCACCTCACCCCCGGCGTCGAGGCCACCACCGGCCCGCTCGGCCAGGGCCTCAGCAACGCCGTCGGCTTCGCCATCGCCGAAGCCCACCTGGCGGCCCGATACAACAAACCCGGCCACACCATCATTGACCACACCACTTACGTCATCGCCAGCGACGGTGACCTGATGGAAGGCGTGACTTCCGAAGCCTGCTCGCTGGCCGGGCATCTCGCCCTCGGCAAGCTGATCGTGCTTTACGACGACAACAAAATCTCACTGGCCGGATCAACGTCCATCACCTTCACCGAAGACGTCGGCGGACGATTCGAAGCCTACGGCTGGCAGGTTCAACACGTGAGCGACGGCAACGACGTGGAAGCCGTCTCGGCGGCCATCGCCGCCGCCCGCGCCGACTCGACTCGCCCATCCCTCATCTGCGTCCGCACCATCATCGGCTACGGCTCGCCGCACAAGCAAGACACCTTCGAGGCCCACGGCTCGCCGCTCGGCCCGGACGAAGTCATCAACGCCAAAAAGAATCTGGGCTGGCCGACTGAACCCGTCTTCTTGATCCCGGATGAAGTGCGGGAGAATTTCCGACAAGACCTCAAGCAAGGCAAGACGTGGCAGGCGGAATGGGAAGCCGCCTTTGCCAAATACGCCGAGGCCTACCCCGACCTCGCCGCCGAACTCAAGCGGCGTTTGAATGGCGAACTACCTGCCAGTTGGGATTCGACTCTGCCGACATTCAACGCTGACACCAAAGGTCTCGCCACCCGCAAAGCCTCCGAGGCCGCCCTGCAAGCCCTGGCCAAGACTCTGCCCGAACTCATGGGTGGCTCTGCCGACCTCAACCCTTCAACCTTCACCTGGCTCAAAGGCTATGGTGACTTTCAATCGCCGCTTCGCTCGCCCGATGGCGCTCAGGGTTTAGTCGGCGGCGGCTGGGGCTACGACGGGCGCAACATCGCCTTCGGAGTGCGTGAGCATGGTATGGGCGCAATCGTCAACGGCATGGCCCTGCACGGCGGCTTCATCCCGTACACCGCCACCTTCCTCACCTTCTCCGATTACATGCGGCCTGCGATTCGGCTGGCCGCGCTCGCCAAACTCCACGCCATCTTCGTCTTCACTCACGACAGCATTGGCCTCGGCGAAGACGGCCCAACGCATCAGCCCGTCGAGCAAGTGGCCGCCTTGCGCGCCATCCCCGGCCTCACCGTCATCCGGCCGGGCGACGCTAACGAGTCGGTTGAGGCGTGGCGAGTCGCCATTGTAAGGGCGTACAATCGTACGCCCCAACACGGCCCGACTCTCCTCATCTTCACCCGCCAGAACGTGCCCACGCTTGACCGTCGCATCTACGCGCCCGCAACCGAACTGAGCAGGGGCGCTTACGTGCTGGCCGACATCGGCGAAGGCGAGCCGGAAATTATTCTGATGGCGGCTGGTAGTGAAGTGGGCTTGATGGTCGAGGCCGGAATCGGGTTGGCCGCCGACGGCGTCAACGTCAGGCTCGTTTCCATGCCCAGCATGGAACTGTTCGAGGGGCAATCTCAAGACTATCGTGACGCGGTTCTGCCGCCAAACATCACCGCCCGGTTGGCGATTGAGGCCGGCATCGCCATGCCCTGGCACAAGTGGCTCGGCTCGAAGGGCGACTGCGTGTGCATGACGGGCTATGGTGCTTCGGCTCCAGCGAATGTGCTGTTTGAAAAGTTTGGCTTCACGCCGCGCAACGTGATTGAAAAAGCTAAGGCTGTGTTAGCCGCCAATCGCCCGCCTGCCCCGGTCAAAGCAAAAGCAAAGGCCAGGCCTAAAGCGAAAGCAAAGGCGGAGACCACAGCCAAGTTGAAGCCTGGGCAGAGGAAGAAGTAGCCAGAAATTTCAGCCGCGAATTTCACGAATTATCGCGAATTAGGATCGGAATAATTCGCGCAAATTAGCGTAATTCGCGGCAAAGCTTGTTATGAGAATAGCAATTGCCTGCGACCACGGCGGCTTCCCGCTCAAAGAGAGCGCCCTCAAAGTTGTGATGCAAGCCGACCACGAGATTCTCGACCTCGGCACTTTCACCGCCGACCCGGTGGACTACCCCGACTACGCCCGCGCCGTCGGCGAAACCATTCAGCAAGGCAAGGCTGACCGGGCGATTTTGATTTGCGGCAGTGGGGTCGGGGCGTGCGTGGCCGCCAACAAAATGCGCGGCATCCGCGCCGGACTGTGCCACGACACCTACTCGGCCCACCAAGCCGTCGAGCACGACGACATCAACGTGCTCTGCCTCGGGGCGCGCATCGTCGGCGTCGAAGTCGCCGCCGAACTCATCCACGCTTTCCTCGGCGCGCAGTTCACCAACGAGGAACGACACGTGCGGCGGCTGGGGAAGGTGAAGGCGATGGAAGAAAAAGGATAGGAGGGCAAATACCATGGAACAAAAGCCAGATAATTCAACTGCACCTAAACGCAACAACAGCAAAATCGGCCTGGGCGTGGGCGCCGGCATTGCCATTGGGGCCGGAATTGGCGCGGCGATGGGCAACGTCGCCGTTGGCGTAGCAATTGGCCTGGCAATCGGCGTCGGGATCGGCGCCATGTGGTCACAACAGGACAACAAGAACGATCCCTCAAACAAATCATAGACAACATGCCACTCAAGCTTTATCAGGAACTGGCCGCCTGGTGGCCCCTGTGGTCGCCGCCTGAAGATTATCTGGAAGAAGCGACGTTCTTCGCGCAGGTGTTGAAAGAGGCCGCGCCCCAGGCGCGCACCCTGGTCGAGTTTGGCAGTGGCGGTGGAAGTAACGCTTTTCACCTCAAGGCACACTATACGTTGACGCTGGTGGACATTTCGCCGGAGATGCTGGCCGTCAGTCGAGCCATTAACCCCGATTGCGAACATCTGGCAGGCGACATGCGCTCGGCGCGGCTGGGGCGGCAGTTCGATCTGGTCTTTATCCACGATGCGATTGATTACATGACGACGGAAGCCGATCTGCGTCAGGCCTTCGCGACGGCCTTCCTCCATTGCAAGCCGGGCGGCGCGGCCTTGTTCGTTCCCGACCACGTGCGCGAAACCTTCAAGGCGACCACCGACCACGACGCACGCGATGGCGAGGATGGGCGCGCCCTGCGTGTCCTGGAATGGCAGTACGACCCTGACCCGACAGACAGCACCTGCTTAACCCATTTTGCCTTTCTGTTGCGGGAAAATGGCGAAGTCCACTTTGAGCATGAGACGCACCTGCACGGCCTCTTCCCCCGCGCTGATTGGCTCCAGTGGTTGACCGAGGCCGGATTTCAAGCCGAGAGCGTGATCGATCAGTTTGGCCGGGATGTGTTTGTGGCGAGGAAGCCAAAGTAGTTGCGAGGGCTAAAAACGGGCAACTTGTCAACGAATGGGGAAACGGATAAACGAATGAGCGCCCTTGTGTAGCTCAAATAAGAGCATATCTCGAGGAGCATTATGGCACAATCCACTATTGACACTCTAATTCAAGTGACCGGTATGTTCCTCACATTTATCGGTGCGCTGGTCGCCGTTGGAAGTGGCTTGCTGACTTGGTTCTTAAATGAGAAAAGCAAGAGAACAGACGAGGAATACAAGCGAAAAGAAGAACGATACATAGAACTAATTAAGAGCCTAAAGGGCTTCTACATTCCGTCAGCTAGCAAAGAACTTAAGGAGGACTTTTTGATCCAGTTGAATTTATGCTGGCTGTATTGCCCCGATGATGTAATTCTGAAAGCATATAGGTTTCTTCACATGGTCCAAACGGGTGTAGATCAGGAATTCTCAGACGCCGACAAAGAAAAAGCAGTTGGGGAGTTCATACTTGCCATACGCAAAGACTTGAGTAATAGAAAGCCTGTGAGAAAAACCGCTTTGAGAGCGGAAGATTTCAAACACCTACGAGCAACTTAGCTTGATAGCTAGAGCCCCGCCAGCCAGCAACTCATGCTGAAAGGAAAATTCCTATGACCACTCCCCTCCTCCACCTCCAACACCTCGGCCAATCCCCCTGGCACGACAACATCCGGCGCAGTTTGCTGGATAGCGGCGAACTGCAAAAGATGGTGGCCGACGGTGACATCACCGGCCTGACCTCCAACCCCACCATCTTTGAGCAGGCCATCGCCAACTCGACCGACTACGACGCCACCCTGCGCGATCTCGCCCGCGACGGCAAGAACGCCGAGGGCATCTTCGACGCGCTTGCCATCGAAGACATCCGCGATGCCGCCGACGTGTTCAGGCCCGTCTACGAGCGCACCGGCGGCAAGGATGGCTACGTCAGCATCGAAGTCTCGCCCAAGTACGCCCACGATACGAAGAAGACGATCAGCGAGGCCAAGCGGTTGTGGAAAGCGGTGGGCCACCCCAACGTGATGATCAAGATTCCGGCGACGAAGGCCGGTCTGCCTGCCATCGAAGAGACCATTGCCGCAGGCATCAACGTCAACGTCACTCTCATCTTCTCGCTTGAGCGCCACGACGAAGTGATGACGGCTCATCTGAACGGACTCAAGCGCCGCCTGGCTGCTGGCAAGAAAGTAAGCGGCATCGCCTCAGTCGCCAGCTTCTTTGTCAGCCGGGTGGACACGTTGATTGACAAGATGCTTGACGACAAGATCAAAGCCGACCCGTCCACGGCGGCTTCACTGGAGTCACTCAAGGGCAAGGCCGCCATCGCCAACGCCAAGCTCGCTTACGATCTCTTCGCCAATCGCTATTATAA
Organism: Chloroflexota bacterium; assembly: GCA_016197225.1. Lineage (NCBI taxonomy): Bacteria > Bacillati > Chloroflexota > Chloroflexota bacterium. The sequence continues at coordinate 13,330 of JACPWC010000001.1, read as the reverse complement.
AGATGAGTTCGCCGATCTCAAGGCGGCAGGCGCGCAGGTGCAACGCCCGCTCTGGGCCAGCACCAGCACCAAGAACCCCAACTATCCTGACGTGATTTACATTGACAACTTGATCGGCCCGGACACAGTCAACACCATGCCACCGGCCACGATCAAGGCCTTCAAGGATCACGGCCTCGCCCGCGTCACGCTCACCGAAGGTTTGCCCGAAGCCAATGACCTGCTGGACAAGCTGGCCGAAGCTGGCGTGGATATGAACTGGGTGACGCAAAAACTGGAAGACGACGGGGTGGCCGCCTTCTTCAAGTCGTTCGAATCTCTGCTCAACGTCATCGAGACTCGTCGCCAGGCCGAACTGGCAGGCGCGCGCACGCACGTCTCACTTGGCGCAGAGCTTGCCGCCGACGTGCAAACTCACCTCGCCGTCCTCGACGCCCAAAAAGTTCCGGCCCGGCTGTGGCAAAAAGACTCGACGCTGTGGAAGAAAGACGACCCGGCGCATCAAGCCGAAATCAAAATTCGCATGGGCTGGCTCACACTGGCCGACGACATGCGCCAGCACGTTCCCGACCTCATGACCTTTGCCAAAGAAGCGAAGAAGGCCGGGTTCACTCACGCGCTTCTGTGCGGCATGGGCGGCTCCTCGCTCTGCCCCGAAGTTCTGCGCGAGACGTTCGGCGTGGCGCGTGGCGGCCTTGACCTGGGCGTGCTCGACTCGACTCACCCCGACGCGGTGCGCGCCGCCCTGGCGCGAAGCAGTCCTGCTAAAACGTTGTATCTCGTCTCCAGCAAAAGCGGCGGCACCACCGAAGTGACCTCGTTCTTCAAATTCTTCTGGGAGCAGGTGAAAGCGGTCAAAGGAGATCGAGCCGGTGAAAACTTCATCGCCATCACCGACCCGGACACATCGCTCGGCAAGCTGGCCCAGGAGCATAACTTCCGCCGCGTCTTCATCAACCCGCCCGACATCGGCGGACGCTACTCGGCCCTCTCGCTCTTCGGCCTCGTGCCTGCCGCCCTGCTCGGCATGGACGTAGGCAAACTTCTCGCTCGCGCCAAAGAAATGGCCCTGGCCTCGTCGGATATCATTCCGTCAGCCCGCAACGCCGGCCTGTGGCTCGGCGCGGTCATGGGCACGCTCGCCAAAGCCGGCCACGACAAGATCACCTTCATCGTCTCCGATCCCATTTCCACCTTCGGCTACTGGACGGAGCAGTTGATCGCCGAGTCGACCGGCAAAGAGGGCCGGGGTATCGTGCCGGTTGAGGGTGAACCCGTCGGCGACCCCAAAGCTTACGGCAACGATCGGCTGTTCATCTATTTGCGGCTCAACTCCAAATATGATCGCGCCGTCGCCAAACTTGAAGAGGCGGGTCACCCGGTGATCCGGTTTGACCTGCGCGACATCTACGACCTGGGCGGCGAATTTTTGCGGTGGGAGATCGCCACTGCCGTGTCGAGCCTGTCTCTGGATAGCGACCCGTTTGATCAGCCCAACGTGCAAGAGTCGAAGGACAACACCAAACGGCTCCTCGATGACGCCGCCAGCGGCGTCGCATGGCCGCCTGCTGATCCGACCATCCCTGCTGGCCGCCGCGACTTTGCCACTCAACTCAAACTGCATCTCAAGCAGACGAAGCCCGGCGACTATGTGGCCCTGACGGCCTACGTTGCCCGAACCGCCAAGACTGAAAAAACGTTGCGCGCCATTCGGGCCGCCATCCGCGACAAATACAAGGTGGCGACGACCGTTGGTTACGGCCCGCGCTTTTTGCACTCCACCGGCCAACTGCACAAGGGCGGCGCGGACAACTTCCTCGGCATCCAGTTCACTGCCAACGTTGCGAAAGATGAAGCTGTCCCCGGCGAAGCCTTCTCGTTTGGCACACTCATCGCGGCCCAGGCGCTGGGCGACTTCCAATCGCTCCGCTCACGCAACCGCCGCGCTCTGCGCGTTCAACTCAGCGTTAAGCCCGAAGCTGACCTGGCCGCCGTAGCCGCCCTGCTCGCGCCGAAGAAGGCAAAGAAAAATCTCACCGCAAAGACGCGAAGGGCACGAAGAAAATAAGGAAATTAGCTTTGCGTTCTTCGCGCCTTCGCGGTTCAATCCTTTTTGATTGGAGACCGACATGCCTGAACTCTATCTCAAATCCGACAATACTCACCTCGGCCACATTTCAGACGACGACCTGAACTTTCTGATAGGCCACCTTGAAGAAGAAAGCCTGACCGACGAGGACTACACGATAGACCGGATGACCTTCGAGTTTCTCAAAGACCAGGGCATTAGCCCGAACTTGCAGGCCATCATCGAAAAGGCGCTCGGCGACAAAGACGAAGTGGAAATCAAATACACGAAGAGTTAGTAAACAGTGAACAGTGACAAACACTGTTGACTGTTCACTGCTCACTATTCTTCTGGAGGCTCTCATGGACATTGCAATGTGCGGTTTAGGCCGAATGGGCGGCAACATGGCGCGGCGGCTGTTGCGCGGCGGGCATCGGGTGGTGTTGTACAACCGCGACATCACCGTCGCCGAAGGGATCAAGAAAGAGGAAGGCGGCGGCGAAGTAGCGGCCTCACTCAAAGAGGTGGTGGCGGCTCTCAAAGCGCCGCGTCACGTCTGGCTCATGCTTCCGGCAGGCGAAGTCACCGAAAAGGCCCTCAACGAACTGATGAGCCTGCTTTCGCCCGGCGACGTGATGATTGACGGCGGCAACTCGAACTTCAAGGACACCCAACGCCGTCACGCCATGCTTAAAGCCAAAGGTTTCAACTTCGTGGACGTGGGCACGAGCGGCGGCATCTGGGGCCTAGCCAACGGTTACGGCATGATGATCGGCGGCGAGAAGGAAGTTGTCGAGAACATGCGGCCCATCTTCGAGACGCTGGCCCCGGGGAAAGATGAAGGCTGGGGCTACATGGGGCCGAGCGGCGCGGGCCACTACGTCAAGATGGTGCACAACGGCATCGAGTACGGCATGATGCAGGCTTACGCCGAAGGCTTTGAGATTTTGCGGGCCAAGAAAGAGTTCAACCTTGATATGGCCCACGTCGCCAAGACGTGGCAAGTGGGAACCGTCATTCGTTCGTGGTTGCTCGATCTGGCCGCCGCCGCGCTGAAGGACGATCCCGAGCTTACCGACCTTGCGCCTTACGTCTCCGACTCAGGCGAGGGCCGCTGGACAATTGTGGACGCGATTGATCTTGACGTGCCAACGCCAGTGATCACCTTGTCGCTCTTCGCCCGCTTCTACAGCCGCAGTAACGGCGACTATACGGCCAAAGTGCTGGCCGCCATGCGCAACCAGTTTGGCGGACATGCGGTGAAGAAGGCAAACTGACCTCACCCCCTCCCCGGCCTTCGGCCACCCCTCCCCCTCTCCTGAGCGGTGTTGCTTCGCTCAGGAGAGAGGGAGGGGCCGGGGGTGGGGGCGAGGCCCCATCATGACCACACGCGTTCATCTCATCCGCCACGCGGCCACAACGGCCTCTGCCGAAGATCGATTCGCCGGGGCGTCGAACGTGCAACTTTCTGACGTTGGGCGAAATCAGGCGCAACATCTGACTAGACGGCTGGCGGCGCAAAAGCCGGCGGCGATCTATTGCAGTCCGCTGGATCGGACGGTTGAGACGGCGACGATTCTTGGCGCGCCGCACAGCCTCAAGCCGCAATCAGTGGACGGCTTGCGCGAGATCGATCACGGCCACTGGGAGGGCCTGAGCCGGGCTGAGGTGAAGACGCGCTACCCCGGCGAGATGGAGGCCTGGGACTCCGACCCGTTCGGTTACGCCCCGCCCGGCGGCGAAACCGGCGCGGCGGTGCTGGCTCGCGCCATCCCGGCCATCCGCGAGATCGTCATGTCCCATCCGAATCAGTCAATTTTCGTCATCTCGCACAAAGCGACCAACCGGCTTATCATTGGGCATTATCTGGGCATTGAACTGCGCGGCTACCGCGACCGGCTCGACCAGCAACCGGCTTGCCTCAACATTCTCGACTTTCGTGACCTGGCCCGCGCCCGCCTAATGTTGCTCAACGACGTCTCACACTACGAAGGCGAGCCGGATCAGGAACACGTTCATCTTTCAGGCTGGTGGGCGACAAACAGTTGATATAAACACAAAGTTGATATAAACACAAAGACACGAAGCCACGAAGCCACCAAGTTTCCTTTGTGTCTTTGTGACTTAGTGTCTTCGTGAGAAAAGGACGTTAGCTATGGCGAATCCGCAATCACCGAATCCACTTCGCGAAGGACTGCGCATGCAACGCACGCCGGAACCGAACACGGTCGTCATCTTCGGCGCGTCCGGCGACCTGACCAAGCGCAAGCTCGTCCCGGCGCTCTACAATTTGGAATTGGAACGACTCCTGCCCAACAGCTTCGCCGTCGTCGGCTTCGCCCGCCGCCCGATTCCCGACGAGGAGTTCCGCAAGCAGATGCTCGACGGCGTCAACAGCTTCTCGCGCAACCGCCCCGCCCAGCCTGCCGTGTGGGAAAGTTTCTCGCAAGGCGTCTTTTACAACGCCGGGAACTTTGACGAGCCTGAAGCCTACAAGCGATTAAGTGATCTGCTGAATCGGATTGACAAAGAACGTGGCACCGGGGGCAACCGTCTCTTTTACCTGGCGACCGCCCCGGAGTATTTCCCGGTCATCGTCAAACAACTTGGCATGGCGGGATTGAACAAGAGTCCGAACGGCGGTTGGGTGCGGGTCATCATCGAAAAACCGTTTGGCCGGACTCTGGACACCGCCGTCGAACTCAACCAGACCGTTCACTCCGTCTTCGACGAGAGCCAGATTTATCGCATTGATCACTATCTGGGCAAAGAGACGGTGCAGAACATTTTGGTCTTCCGCTTTGCCAACGGCATCTTCGAGCCGCTGTGGAATCGGAACTACGTAGACCACGTTCAAATCACGGTGGCCGAGGCCGTGGGCGTGGAAGGCCGGGGCGGCTATTACGAAACCGCCGGCGTCATCCGCGACATGATCCAGAACCACATCCTGCAACTCATGACGCTGGTGGCGATGGAGCCGCCGGCCAACATGTCTGCCGACGCCGTGCGCGACGAGAAGCTCAAGGTCTTGCAGTCCATGCGCCCCATCCCGCCCGACAAAGTCGGCGAGTTCACCGTGCGCGGGCAGTACGATTTCGGGAGCAGTGGCGGCAAACCCGCGCCGCGCTACCGCGACGAGCCGAGCGTCTCGCCAACGTCGAACACCGACACCTTCGCCGCCTTCAAGTTCTTCGTGGACAACTGGCGCTGGTCGGGCGTGCCGTTTTATTTGCGGTCGGGCAAGCGCCTGCCCAAGCGCGCCACCGAGATCGCCATTCAATTCCGCCAGCCGCCCCTGCAACTGTTCGGCCGGATGGCCGACCATCACGAGCCGAACATGCTGGCCATTCGCGTCCAGCCCAACGAGGGCATAGACCTCAAGTTTGGCTCCAAAGTGCCGGGGCAGTCGTTCAACATTCGCCCGGTGAAGATGGACTTTCGCTATGGCGCGGCCTTCGGCGCCGAGCCGCCCGAGGCTTACGAACGCCTGCAACTCGATTGCATGTTGGGCGATGCCACCCTGTTCACCCGCGCCGACGAAGTCGAAGCCGCCTGGTCGCTCATCACGCCCATCATTGATGGCTGGGCCGCCTCGCCGCCGACCGATTTGCCAAACTACGAAGCAGGCACGTGGGGGCCAAAGATCGCCGACGAGATGCTGGGCCGTGACGGGCGAAGCTGGAGACGGCTATGACCATTGCAACGCTGGCCGGGCCGAATCTCACCGAAGTCCTCAAAGTTGAATCTGAACTTGAAGCATTATGGAAGTCGCTGGCCTCGGCTTCACGAGATGAGGGAGCCGATCTATTTGCCGGCGGAACCGGCGTGGCCAATGTGGTGGCCGCGGCCAGCACCGATGACGAAGCCAAAGCCGCCTCTGAAGTGTTCCTCCGACCTGCCCATCGTTTTGTGGTGGCCGCGCCCGCCCTTCAAACGCGACGACTTTGCCCGCCTGGCCGCCGACGCCGACCGGCTGATCCTGGACTCGGCCTCGATGGGCCGCGCTGGGCTGATCGCGCTGGGCGAGTACATCGAAAGCTCGCGCAAGACGCGAACCTCGGTGAGCGATCTCAACTGGTCGCGGCTTACGCCCTACCGCCAGTTGTTCGCCCAGTTCTTCGACGCCGCCAAACATCGCGCCCTGCTGAATAACATTGAAAAGGTGACGATTGAGGCTCAGGAGGAGGCAGGCTTGCTCATGGCCGGCTGGCTGTTCTCGCGGCTGGGCGACGACTGCCCGATGAGCAAAGTGGAGTTGAAGGTCGCCGACAGCGACGGCCCGGCCCTGAGATCGCTGACGATGAAATGCGCCGGCGGCGAATTTGCCGTTGCCCGCCTCAGCCCCGAGTCCGTCGAAGCGCGGGCGGCAGTGGATGGCGAGTCTGTGGCGCGCACAGCCCGAATTGACCTCGCGCCGCTCGAGCGCCTGCTGGCCGAAGAGATCAGCTATCTGGGCCGCGACCGGGCCTTTGATGCGACGATGAAGTGGGTGACGATGGCGGCGTTGATGTTTTAGGCCGCCTTGACTACACCCGTTCGCTGATAGCCGACAACTCCGCCGCCTCGATCTCAGCCTCAACGTGATGCTGGACTTTGGGCAGGCCGATGGCGGCCACCGCCGAGGCGGCCACCCCGACCAGAGTCAGCCCAAACAAGACGCCGTAAGACGACACATCCAAAATCCAGCCGCCGAGGATGGGCGCGATCACCAACAAACTGCCCAGGGTGTTGGCGACGCCCATGTAGATCGGCCTCTTGCCGGGCGGGGCCAGGTCGAGAATGTAGTTGAAGAAGCCGAGCATGATCGAGCCTTCGATCATGCCGATGACAAGGTAGCACAAGACGTAAACCCAGGTGTGGGCCGCCGTGGCCCGAATGAAGGTGAGACCCAGCCCCAACAGCGGCGGGACGAAGGCCAGCCAGGAGACGATTTGAATGACGCGGTGACTGCCGCGTGTGGCGACAACGCGGCCCAGGATGAGGCCGGCCAGCATAGAGCCGATGGGGGCAGTGGCGGCGAAGGCGCCGATGGCTTCGGGGTTGATGCCGGCCTGCTGGGTGGCGTGCAGGATGTAGAAGGGCGTGGCCAGCCCGCTCAGGCCGCTGAGCAGGCGCACAATGTTCACCCGCGCAAAACTTGGATCGTCGCGCCACAAATCGGCCAAGCGCCCCCAGTAGTCGCGCCAACCGGCGACGGGCAGGTGTTCGGGCACGGCTTCGGGGACTTCGACAATTAAAGCGATGGCGGCGGCGGAGATGAAAAAACAGAGGCCGCCCAGGCCAAAGATGGCGGCGTAATTCAGCGGATAGGCCGGGCCGCGTTCCGAAAGAAGGTAACCCACCAGCCACCCAGCCCCAATCGCCCCCAGGCCGTCCACCACCTGCCCCAGGCCGATCAACTTGCCGCGTTCGGCTGAACCCATCGCCTTGCCAAACAGGTCGAACCAGGCAATGGCCACGAAGGCATCAATGGCGGCAAACACGCCCAGGCCGACGAGAAAAATCGCCAGCACCAGCAAGGGCCACTTTGCCAACCCGCCCCAAACCAGAAGCAGGGCAAACAGAAAGAAGATCGGGCGGCTGATGAACGACCCCCAGACCATGTAACCGTACTTCCGGGGTTTGCCGGCCAGAAAGTTGGCGGCGAACAACTGCGGCAGGAGCCATGCGCCCAGCCAGACGGCGCTCACCGAGCCGATGAGCACTTTGGAGTCAGTGAGCGTGGCGGCGAAGGCCGGAAGCACCGTGTTTTGGCTGGCAAACGTCAGCCCGACGCCGAAAGTCACATAATCCAAAAAGAAAGCCCACCAGTTGCGGGGCAGCGGTTTATTGGCAGGCATGAGCGCGATTATAACATCGGCGAATTCTTTAATCCGACTCGTGACATTCGCCTATGAACAACAGACACCGATCTGTCGTAAACTGTTGACCAGGCACAAGGAGGGTTTCAATGAATACGAAGCTGGATAACGCATGGGTGATTTGCGAGCAATGCGACATCGCCCACCGGGCTAACGTAGAGTGCCCGCTCTGCAAGCTCAAGAGAATTCTCTACAACGCTTTCGATATGGAAGACATGTCGCCGGAGATGTTCAATTCCACGCTGGACATCATCATCGCGCAACAGGGGAAAGGCTTGAACAGCTGATGTTGCCTGGTACCAGCTTCCCACCTTCAAGCTATCAGACTAAGAGCTGATAGCTTTTTTATTCGCTCTCCTCTACGGCGCAGGTGACTATTCAGACTTCGGTTGCCACAGCCTTCCAAATATTGAGAACTTGTTTCTATCTTGAAACAATTGAAGGTGGAGAAAACTCATAGAATAAGAATGCATGAGTAGGTCTCTGAAACAGGGGGGAAACCGTCAATCCTGTGGGAGGGGTCCGTCATGGCCATCGAAAACTGGAAATGCCTCAACTGTGCCGCTTTCAATCATCCTCGACGAACTGCGTGCTGGAAATGCGGCTGTAACTGGCAGTCCAGAGCACATAGCTCGAATCAAACCACAAGGCGTTCCAAAAAACCGTCTTCGCTTCATCTCCTTCTTGGGGCTATCACCATAGCGGCTCTGGTCGCCGGCGCGTTTATTGTTGTGTCGCCAGGCACTATCCGGGCAGCAACGGTGGCCCCACCGCCAACGCAGATTCCACAACAATCCACCGAATCGAGCACATTGCTGGATGTGGCATTGAGTCCATCCAGCGACCAAACACTCGCCAAGCCAGATCAAGCAAATCTTACCGCCGACACATCTGTAAACTCGGATGGCATTACCGGCAGTGATGCAAACAGTGCCTTCAACCCACCAATTGTCGGTCAGGGCGGGACCTGCATCTCAGGGTCAATCATTGACAAATATGAACAGCCGCGAGGCGGTGCCACGTGGGTGATAACCATTAAGAAGATCAGACCCACCGTGGAAAACCCCATTACAACAACAGCCGGCGCAAATGGGCAATTCCTGTTCAGTAACCTCAGTGCGGGCACTTACACTGTAGAGCTTATAGAGCCTGAGGGCTGGCGACCATATACCCCTGACAAGTTCGAGGTCACTCTAAGCGGCATTGGTTCTGACTGCGCTCAGGTACGCTTTAAGAAGGAGGCGCTGGCCTGCCTGATCGTAACCAAGCTGGATAATGGAGGTAACCAGGACTTCAGGACGAAGATAGGCCTCCCTGGCTGGAAAATAACCGCCTCCAATGCCAAAGAAAATGTCAGCCGGGAGCAAGTGACCGATGGCAAAGGAGTGGCGTTTTTCCCCAACCTGCCCCCTGGCGATTGGATTGTCCAGGAAGAGGTAAGAGTTGGTTGGGCACCGTCGCTGGGCTATCCCGACAGGGTAGCCATCGAGCTTGAGTCGCCCCGCATGCCTGGCACTTGTCAAAGCCTGACTTTCGTCAACCATCAGATAGGCGACGATGGTTTTATCCTGGTCAAGAAAGAGGATATCCGCGGCGCGCCGGTGCCAGACTGGAGCTTCTTACTTGTTCGCCCAGACGGAACGCAGCCAAGCAAGAGAGGGATCACTAACAACCTAGGCCAGCTTTACTTCCTGAATCTGACGTTGGGCGAATGGAAAGTTATCGAAGAGACCCGGGACCCTTGGTGGAAACTGATCAGCCCCACGGAGGAGATTATCGTGCTAGACCAACCCGGCGCTGGCAAGCAGGTGACCTTCGTCAACGAGCCGCTGGGCTGTATAGATGGTTACAAAATCAACCATCTGGAAGAGGGCCTGGGCGGCTGGCAGATCATAGCGCGCAATGCAAGCACCGGCGAGGAACTTACGCAGGTCACCAATTCGAACGGCTACTTCCAGTTCGTTCTAAGTCTCGGCACCTGGGTAATGTCAGAAGTAATGCAGGATGGCTGGACGGCTGTCACGCCCGCCGAGTTCACCGTGACCGTCACCCGGCCTTTCGAATGTGAGCACGTGCGCTTCAAGAATCGCACCAATTTCGCCTGTCTGGATGTTTACAAAAAGGACAGTTACGATAACGCCGGCCTGCCCAGTTGGCTCATCACTCTCAAGCCAGCTTATGGCGGGGTCGCGCTAACAGGTCTCACCGACGGCACTGGCTGGGTGCGCTTCAACGAACTTGCCTCTGGCGATTATATAGTCTCGGAAACCCCGCAGGTGGGCTGGGTGCCGGTAAGTCCAGCCTCGTCCGCTATCACCCTGATAGCTAACGGGACCTGTTCAGTATTTACTTTCTACAATCGCCAGCCGGATAACCTGCCCGTTTTTAGTGATCCGCCAACTGCATCTGGCGCATGCGTCTCGCGCTACACCGTTCAATCCGGAGATACGCTATTCCGTATTGCTCTCCGCTTTGGGGTTACTGTGCGGGAATTGCAGGGGGCTAACCGCATCGCCGATCCCAGCCTGATACATCCGGGCACGGCGTTGTGTATTCCATAGCCTGGCAATTCGGTTGCTGAGCAACCCAATTAATTTAGGCCGCCGGACTGAAACTCGGCGGCCTTTTGTTTGCTCCGGTTATAATCCCCCTCATGTTCTCCTCCCGCTTCCACTTCGACCTCACCCTCAACCGCCTGATGGAAACACTCCAGGCCAAAAGGGCCGCCGGAGTTGAAGTGCTCGACCTCGCCGAGTCCAACCCCACCCGCGCCGGGTTCGACTACGCCGCCGCCGACATCCTCAGCGCCCTGACCCAGCCGCAAGCTATGCTGTACGAGCCAACGCCCCGCGGCCTGCCCGTCGCCCGCCTGGCAATTACCAATTACTACTTGCAACGCAACAAAACAATCCACCCCGATTCTCTTTTCCTCACCGCCAGCACCAGCGAAGCCTACGGCCACCTCTTCAAACTGCTGGCCGATCCCGGCGACGAAGTTCTCGTTCCTAAACCCAGTTACCCGCTCCTCGACTTCCTGACGGCTCTCGACTCCGTCCGGCCCATTCAATATCCAACAACCTATAACTCCAAACTCGGCTGGCGGATTGACACTGAGACTCTGCCCGATTTGATCACTGACAAGACCAAAGCCATCGTCGTCGTCAGCCCCAACAACCCAACCGGCTCCTACCTCAAAACAAACGAGCTTGCCCAGCTCAATGCCCTCTGCGCCAAAAACAACCTGGCCCTGATCGTAGACGAAGTGTTCTCGGACTACCGTTATCAAAGCGCGGCAGACCAAGTCGAAACCGCCGTTGGCAACGAGGGGGCGCTCACCTTCGTGTTGAGCGGCCTCTCCAAAATTATCGGCCTGCCACAAGTCAAGCTGGGCTGGATTCAGGTGAGCGGCCCGGCCTCACTGGTGGCCGAAACCCAAAGCCGCCTCGAGTTCATCGCCGACACCTACCTCTCGGTTGCCACGCCCGTCCAGCACGCGGCAGAGCGGTTATTGGCCCAACGCCAAGCAATGCAAAAGCAAATCATCGCCCGCCTCGACGACAACCACCGCTTCCTTGAAGCTCAATGCGCTAAACTTCCAAACTGCCGCCCCCTGCTCCGCGAAGGCGGCTGGTACGCCGTGCTCGAAATTGACGATGACGGCGCGCAAGTGTCCGACGACGAAAGAGTCCAACAACTACTCGAACAGGACAACATCTTCGTCCACCCCGGCTACTTCTACGACTTCGACCAGGACGGCATCCTCGTCCTCAGCCTGCTCACCCCGCCCGCCATCTTCCAGGCCGGCGTCTCAAAAATCCTCGCCCACATCAGAATGATATAATCCCGCCAGCCTTTCACTGATCACTGACCACTGTTCACTCTAACCCCCATGCTCCTCTTCTCCGTCTTCATCTCCGGCATGACCACCCTTGCCGTCGAACTGGCCGCCTCGCGCCTGCTGGGCAACGTCTTCGGCACCAGCAACCTCGTCTGGGCCAACATCATCGGCCTCATCCTGCTCTACCTCACCGCCGGCTACTTCCTCGGTGGGCGCTGGGCCGACAAGTCTCCGCGCGAACGCACCTTCTACCAACTGTTGTGCTGGGCCGCCTTCACCGTCGGCCTCATCCCTGCCGCCTCACGCCCCATTTTGTTATGGGCGGCCAAAGGCGTCGAAACGCTCAACGCTCCGGTGGCCGGTGGCTCATTCGCCGCCACGCTCCTGCTTTTTGTCGTCCCCATCACCCTGCTCGGCTGTGTCTCACCATTCGCCATCCGTCTCTCGGCCAAAATGCTCAGCGGCGTCGGCGCATCGGCGGGCCGCATCTACGCCATCTCCACCCTCGGCTCGCTCGTCGGCACTTTCCTGCCCGTGCTCATCCTCATCCCTTCGATTGGCACAACGCGCACCTATTTGTTCTTTGCCGGACTGTTGTTGTTGATTGCCCTGATCGGACTCTGGCGCGTGGATCGCAAGCGAGCGCTGATATACTTGTGGATGCCGCTGATTCTCGCCGGGTTGGCCGTCGTGGCCTCGTCCGGCCCCATCAAACCCATCGCCGGCCTCATCTACGAAACCGAGTCGGCCTACAATTTCATCCAAGTCGTGGAGCGAGACAACACGCGCTACCTGTTGCTCAACGAAGGCCAGGGCTTGCACTCGGTTTACAACCCGAACAATTTGGCGACCAACGGAACGTGGGATTATTTTCTCGCCGCCCCGTTCTTCAACGCCCCGCCCTTCACGCCCGCCGACGTGAAAAGTCTGGGCCTGGTCGGACTGGCCGCCGGAACGATTCCAAAACAGTACACCATCGTCTTCGGCCCGATTCCAATTGACGGCATTGAAATTGATCCGGCCATCGTTCAAGCCGGGCGCGACTACTTTGCCATGAACGAGCCGAACCTGAATGTCATCATCGAAGACGGGCGCTGGGCGCTGGCCCACAGCCCGAACACTTACACCGTCGTCGGCGTGGACGCCTACCGTTTGCCTTACATCCCGCCCCAACTCACCACCGTCGAGTTCTTTCAAGAAGCCCGCGCCCATCTGGCAGAAAACGGGGCGCTGGTGATCAACGTTGGGCGCACCCCAAGTGACCGGCGACTGATTGAGGCGATGGCCGCCACCCTGCGCGCCGTCTTCCCGTCCGTCCACGTCATGGACGTGCCCGACACGTTCAACAGCATCGTCGTCGCCACCGTTCAACCGACCACCGCCGACAACCTTTCAGCCAACCTGGCCGCCCTGCCCGCCACCGCCCACCCGCTCCTGCGCTTCGCCCTCCAGCGCGCTGTCAGCACACTTCAACCCACCCTTTACGCCACAACCATCTTCACCGACGACGTGGCCCCGGTGGAGCAGTTGACGAATTCGATTGTGATCAACTTTGTGCTGGGG